>JBMYXB010000124.1:0-6617 GCA_049608005.1 Vicingaceae bacterium | reverse complement strand
GTTGCAAGATATTATTGCAATTTTAGGTATGGATGAATTATCTGAAGAAGATAAACAAACTGTACACAGAGCAAGAAGAGTTCAACGTTTCTTATCTCAACCTTTCCACGTTGCTGAGCAATTTACTGGTTTAGAAGGAGTTTTAGTTCCTATTGAAGAAACTATTAAAGGATTCAACATGATTATGGATGGTGAAGTTGATGAATATCCTGAAGCTGCTTTCAACTTAGTTGGAAACATTGAAGAAGCAATAGAAAAAGGAAAGAAAATGTTAGCTGAAGTTAAGTAATATTAACTTTAAACTTTAAAAATTATGCAATTAGAAATAATTACACCAGAAGAAAATATTTATAGCGGAGAAGTTGAGATGATTAACTTACCTGGTTCAGATGGATTCTTTGGTTTATTAAACGGTCATGCACCCTTAGTATCTACACTAAAAGCTGGAGATATTAAAATTACTGAAAATGGTTCTGAAAAAACTTTTACAGTTAAAGGTGGTGTAGTGGAAGTAAACAATAATAAAGTTATTGTTTTAGCAGAATAACATTCTCAATTTTATAATATTAAAAGAGGCTACACAATGTGTAGCCTCTTTTTTGTTTGAAAAATATTTATAGAATTGAATTTTAATAAAACAACTTGTTTTGAAAAGTTCGTTTAACGTACTTGTTGGTCGCGTTTCAATGCGACTTATTCCGATAGCTATCGTAATTAAACGAAATTAACGTTTTTTAAGGAGAATGTCAAGTTGAATATTACTTTACAAATAGTAGAAATTTCCCTTAATTATTGCTAAAATTATGCACCTAAAAATCCAAATAGAAATATTAAATTTGTGTTCAATAAAATTGAAGAAAGAAAATGTTTGATAGTTTATCCGATAAGTTAGATAGAGCCTTTAAAGTATTAAAAGGACAAGGGCAAGTAACAGAAATTAATGTTGCAGAAACTGTAAAAGAAATTAGACGAGCGTTATTAGATGCCGATGTTAGCTATAAAGTAGCAAAGCAATTTACCGATTCTGTTAAAACAAAAGCATTAGGAGCTAATGTAATTAATGCGGTTTCGCCTAACCAATTAATGGTTAAAATTACGCATGATGAGTTAGAAGAATTGATGGGGGGAGGAACTTCAGAAATCAACATTTCTGGAAATCCTACAGTAATTTTAATATCAGGTTTACAAGGTTCTGGTAAAACTACATTTTCTGGTAAACTAGCATTACACCTTAAATCTAAAAAAGGTAAAAATCCGTTGTTGGTTGCTGGAGATGTTTACAGACCTGCAGCAATAGATCAATTACATGTTTTAGGAGAACAAGTTGGTGTAAATGTTTGGAGCGATAAAGAAAA
Organism: Vicingaceae bacterium; assembly: GCA_049608005.1. Taxonomy (GTDB): domain Bacteria; phylum Bacteroidota; class Bacteroidia; order Flavobacteriales_E; family Vicingaceae. The sequence goes on along the minus strand of JBMYXB010000124.1, from coordinate 5,262 downwards.
TAAAAACCCTGTTGATATAGCTAAAAAAGCTGTTGCAGAAGCTAAAGCTAAAGGGCATAACGTAGTAATTATTGATACTGCTGGTCGTTTAGCTGTAGATGAGCAAATGATGACGGAAATTGCTGAGGTTAAAAAAGCAGTAAATCCGCAAGAAACCTTATTTGTTGTAGATGCTATGACTGGGCAAGATGCTGTTAATACTGCAAAAGCCTTTAATGATAGATTAAATTTTGATGGAGTTGTATTAACCAAATTAGATGGTGATACAAGAGGTGGAGCAGCACTCTCTATTAGAAACGTGGTAGATAAACCAATTAAATTTATTGGTACAGGAGAAAAAATGGAAGCCTTAGATGTTTTTCACCCAAATAGAATGGCCGACAGGATATTGGGAATGGGAGATGTTGTAAGTTTAGTAGAGCGTGCTCAAGAACAGTACGATGAAGAAGCTGCTAGAAAATTACAAAAGAAAATTTCTCAAAATAAGTTTGATTTTGATGATTTTATGGCTCAGATTGCTCAAATTAAAAAAATGGGTAATGTAAAAGATTTAATGGGAATGATACCCGGAGTAGGAAAAGCCATGAAAAATATGGATATTGATGATGATGCCTTTAAAGGGATTGAAGCAATTATTCAATCGATGACTCCACACGAAAGAGCAAATCCAAAAGTTTTAAACGGGAGTAGAAGAAAAAGATTGGCTACAGGAAGTGGAACATCAATACAAGAGGTAAACAAGTTGATTAAACAATTTGATCAAACTAGTAAAATGATGCGTATGATGGGAGATAAGAAAAAAATGGCCAAGATGATGCAAAATATGCCTAAGCGATAATTTTTATAAAAATAGAACTATGGAACCAACAATTGTAAGCGGAAAAGAAGTTTCGAATAAAATTAAAGATGAAATTGCTGTAGAAGTTGAAAAACTAAAAGCAAAAGGAGTAAAAACTCCTCACTTAGCTGCAGTATTGGTTGGTGAAGATGGTGCGAGTAGAACTTATGTAAATGCAAAAGTGAAAGCTTGTGAGAAAGTTGGTTTTGATTCTACTTTAGTAAAATTAGATGCAACAATTAGTGAGGCTGATTTATTAAAAGAAGTTCAAAAATTAAACGATAATCCTGAAATTGATGGGTATATCGTACAATTACCATTACCTAAACACATTGATGAACAAAAAGTTACAGAAGCTATTGCACCAGCAAAAGATGTAGATGGATTTCATCCTGTAAGTTTAGGTAAAATGTTGTTGGATTTACCAAGTTTTTTGCCTGCAACACCTTATGGAATTACAGAAATGTTAAAACATTACAATATTCCTACAGAAGGAAAACATTGTGTAGTTATTGGTAGAAGCCACATTGTAGGTTCTCCAATGAGTGTGTTAATGGCACGTAATTCTTATCCAGGAAACTGTACGGTAACCATTACTCATAGTAGAACTCAAAATTTAAAAGCAATTACAAATCAAGCTGATATTTTAATTGTGGCTATTGGTAAACCAGAGTTTGTTACTGCAGATATGGTTAAAGAAGGAGCAACAGTAATTGATGTTGGTATTCATAGAATTGAAGATGCTTCTAAAAAATCTGGATTTAAATTATTAGGAGATGTTAACTTTGATGAAGTAGCTCCAAAATGTGCATTTATTTCTCCAGTACCAGGAGGCGTGGGGCCTATGACTATTGCTAGTTTATTAAAAAATACGTTATTGGCTGTAAAAAAATAAACCACTATGGATTGAAAATCCATAGTTTTAATTCGCAGACTGAAAGTCTGCTTTGTGAAATGCCTAGTGAAATACAGAAATAATACACAATTGATTCGTGTATTCGTGGCTAAAACATTTATAGTAAAGTAATTGCAATCAAATTGCAGGATTTTAACCTTTAACTAGATAATAAAATTTACTCTTCTACTATTCTTTTTAACACTTTTGTTTGTCCTATAATGGGATTATCAATATAGCCTCTTGCCATTAAATTATTTTTATTGTATTCAAACCAAAGGTTACAATCATAAGTTGATCCACTCTCTGTATCATAAAATTTGCCCGTCCAAGAACGATCGTATTTATTGTACTTTAAATTTTTAAAAATTGTTTGTCCAACTAAATTTTTAGTCTGAAGTTCTTTATTACTATTGAATTTATCTTTAATATTTGGATTTACATTCCAAATTAAAATACCTTGATATAATCCATCTTTTTCTACAAACTCAATTTTAGATTTTTTATTTGGCGAACGATATATTCCAAGTATTTTTTCTTGGTATTTAGCCTGACCTTTAACAGCTGTAAAAGTTAAAAAGAAAATCAAAAAGAAAAATAAGGGTTTATTCGTGTTCATGATGATTACTTTTTATGTTGATTTTTATAAAATTTATGAAGTCTTGCATTTAATGCTAATAAAGCACCTTTAATATGTTTTTCCTCTTTTAAACCAGAGGATTCTCTTTGATAATAAGGGAAAGGGTCTTGTAGTTGGTTAAACATTTCATCTTTAATAACTACCGCTTTAAAGCTAAAATTTGTGCCACCATTGTAGGTGTTTCGTTTTTCGGTAGCAGGCACATGGCTAGTAGATTGGTATGTGATTGTTTGGTTTGGTTCTATATTACCGAATTCGGCAATAAAAATAGTTGGATTAGTTATAGTTATTGATTTGTTGGTAGATAAATCGTCATTTAAAAAAATGATACTATCTAAATTATTGTTTCTAACATGTTTAGAATCTGAACTGTAAAAAAAGTAAACAGGACAAAAATCAAAGTAATTTTTAAATGATTTTGTAATGATTAAATTTCTGTTTTTGAGTTTGTATGCTGTTTTTTTTGCTAAACTTTCTTTACCACTTTTTTTCATGGCTTCTATTGTTTTTTGTTTGGTTTTTAATCGAACAAATAAAACACCATTTTTAAGCTCATTAATTTGCTTAGCAGCTACTATTTTGCGTTGTTTTTTAAGGCTAACTTTTTTTTGTGCAGATGAATTAAAAATCAAAAGCAATAAAAAGTATAACAAAAAGATGTTTCTAATAATCATATTTATTATTCCATTTATCTTTTAAAAATTGCCTAAAACTATTTTCTTTAGCGTTATTACTAGGCTCATAAAGTTTGGTTCCACTTATCTCATCGGGCATAAATTCTTGTGCTCCAGCATTACCTTCATAATTATGAGAATATTTGTAGCCATCACCATAACCAATATCTTTCATTAATTTAGTAGGAGCATTCCTAATGTGAAGTGGTACAGGTAAAGTGCCTGTTTTTTTAACCAATTCTTGTGCCAAATTTATTGCCATGTAAGAAGCATTACTTTTGGGAGAGTTGGCTAAGTAAACTGTTGTTTGAGATAAAATAATTCTACTTTCAGGAAAACCAATTACACTAACTGCCTGAAAACAATTGTTGGCAATAACTAAAGCGGTTGGATTGGCATTTCCAATATCTTCTGATGCAGAAATTAGTAATCTTCTCGCAATAAATTTTACATCTTCTCCACCTTCAATCATTCTGGCTAGCCAATAAACTGCAGCATTAGGATCACTGCCTCTAATCGATTTTATAAAAGCAGAAATCACATCATAATGTTGATCTCCAGATTTATCATACCTAACAATATTTTGTTGTACAATGTCAACAACTATATCATTGGTAATTTCAATTTTATCTGCATCAAAACTATTAACTACAATTTCTAAGGTATTTAATAATTTACGAGCATCTCCTCCAGATAGTTGAAGTAAAGATTCATATTCTTTAACCTTAACTTTTTTATCTTTTAAATATTGATCTGTTGTAAGTGCAATATTAATTAAGGAAACCAAGTCCTCTTTAGTTTGTTCTTTTAAAACATATACTTGGCAACGAGAAAGTAATGCAGAAATAACTTCAAAAGATGGATTCTCTGTAGTTGCTCCAATTAAAGTAATAATTCCTTTTTCAACCGCTCCTAATAAACTGTCTTGTTGTGATTTGCTAAAACGGTGTATTTCATCAATAAACAATACAGGATTGTTACTTCCAAAAAACTGTTGTGATTTAGCTTTTTCAATAACCTCTCTTACATCTTTAACGCCAGAGTTTATAGCACTTAAAGTATAGAAAGGCCTGTCTAAATAATTGGCAATTATATTGGCTAAAGTTGTTTTTCCAACACCAGGAGGCCCCCAAAAAATCATAGAAGGAACAATGCCTTTTTCTATAAAGTTGCGTAGGGTAGATCCTTTACCAATAAGGTGTTGCTGACCAATATAGTTATCAAATGTATTTGGCCTTAACCGTTCGGCCAGCGGGGTAAGCGAATTCAATTTTATTTATTTGATGTTTAAAGTTAAGTTTGCTGATTTTGTTACTTCACCTTTACCATTTATTAGATTTATTTTTTCAACATAAATTCTTTTTGGCTGATTTTTTTGAATTAAAGCAATCATTCTATCAGATAAACGGTAACCATCTGTAGTTACAGAGATATAATCTTCTCCGCTTAACATTCCTAAACTAAATGATTTTATTTTGAAATCAGAACTTTTAGTAAAAATTTCGGAACATTCTATAAGTTGTTTAATAGTTGTAGAAATTACATAAGATGTACCTTTTTCGCTTACTTTTTTAGCAGAAGGTGTATTGCATAACATTAAACCATCATTTGTTTGAGAAAAAGCAACGTTAATTGTAAATAAAGCGATAAGGATAAATAGTGTTTTTTTCATGATTTTTAGATTTGATTAAGGTTTAAAGTTACTTAAAATTTATTCAGAATAAAATTAAGAGTTAGCCATTTCAATTAATTTTTTTGTGGTGTTTAAATTTCTTGCTGTACCACTTACTTTTAGCTTGTTTTCAAAAAAGTTCAAGGTCATTTTGGCCCTTCCAGCTCCATTAGGGAAATGCGAATAAATTATTTTTCCTTTCAATTCGTAAAATTCATTATCAAAACTAAACGTATTTAAAACATCAATGTTTTTTGGTGTTGGTTGTTCTGATAAAAATGTAAAATAGGGTTTCTCTATATTCGGATAAGGATTGTTAGCTAATGCAGCCTCAACTTCTGTTGCTGTTAAAATTAAGTTAGGCACTTCAAAACCATAATGAGATTGAATTTTATCAAAAATCAATTCTTCTAAAGTTGCTTTGTTAGTTTCTTCAAAATTAAAAACAACATTGCCGCTTTGGATGTAGGTTTTTACATCACAAAAGCCTAGGCTTTCATAAAGTGCTTTTAAATCTGCCATCAAAATTTTCTTTTGACCGCT
>JBMYXB010000123.1:0-6729 GCA_049608005.1 Vicingaceae bacterium | reverse complement strand
AGTATGTCGTTGCCAATTTTAATTTAGCCCCTATCCATTAAGATAGGGGCTTTTTTATTATCTTCGATTTTTAATGAAAAAAAGTAGTTATAATATATTTGTTTTTATAGTTACATTGCTTGTAATAACTAATGTTTCTGCTCAAGAATTAGATTCTTTATCAGTTGCTAATACTGAATATGGGTTACTTTTGAAATCTGATGCTAAGGAAATGGATGTAATGTTTTATAAACATCATTATGATGTTCCAATAAACAACCTTGGCCCTTTTGGATCACCTTCGTATGTTCCAACGGCATTTTCTTTAAGAGATAAGCATGTCCTTAAAGAAAGTAATCTTTTAGCAGTTAAGTTGTATAAGTTGTCAGGTTTTAAGCCATTTACAAATGTTACATATATTAATGCAAGTAGGAAAGAGCAACATTTTTATATTAAACATATTCAAGAATTTGGAAAATTAATCCAATTAGAATTTGATTTTAAAAAAATAAGTTCTCCGGGAATTTATTTGAACCAAGAAGCAAATAATACTTTATTTACTGGCTCTTTAAAATATAAATCTAAAAATAATAATTATTCGATTAAGTTTTCTAATGGAATATTTAGAGATTTTTTTCAAGAAAATGGCGGTGTAGAGGACACAGATTTGTATGAATTAAATGTTATTAATGATTCAAAAAATCTTACTGTGAATTTACAGAACTCAAATTCGTTTAAAAAGAAATATAATTATTTTATTGAGCAAAGGTTAGACCTTATTAATTTAGGTATTGACTCAATTAATTATAAAGTTTTATACTTAAATTATAATTTGTTTTATACCACAAAGCAGCGTGTTTTTTTTGATAATGATTCTAATTCTACTTATTATATTAATTCATACATAGATCCAATTTCTTCAGTTGACTCTGTTTTTAATAATAATTTTTCTAATTTATTTTCGGTGGGATTAAAGGGGGGGAATTACAGAGTTGAGGCTTATACTAATTTTGATAAGATTAATTATTCTCAAAGTAATGGTATAGATACTTCTTATAATAATTTATGGGTAGGTGCTATTGGAAGTTATAAAAATAAATTTCTACAGCTAAACTTTAAAGGCCAGTTTGGTGTTAAGGGATATAATTATAAAGACATTGATTCTGAATTAAATTTTTCTTACAATAAAAAAAAATATATTTTAAAAGGCGGAGCTAGTTATTATAGGAATGAACCGGAATTAAAGTATAAGAATTATTTTTCTAATCATTTTAGTTGGAATAATTATTCTTTTACTAAAGAAGCTATAATAGGAGGTTATTTTGACTTTCAATTAAAGAAAGCTAAAATAGATTTTAAAGGTGAAACAAAGTTAATTAACAATTCTTTATTCTATGATAGTTTATCTATTGCTAGACAAGAAAATAACCAAGTAATGATAACTAGTTTGTTGCTGGCTAAAGATTATCGACTTTTAAATTTTCATTTTAGGACAGCTTTTATCTATCAGTTGACTTCTGATGAATTACTTTTTCCTTTACCAGAAGTTGTAGGGAGACAAGTTCTTTATTATCAGAGAAAAATATTTAAAGGTGCAATGAAGTTTCAAATTGGAGCAGGTTTTTCTTATTCTACTAATTATTTTGGCTACGCCTATATGCCTGCAATAGGAGAATATACAAAACAAGGAGGTAGTACGGAAATGGGATTTTACCCAAGGTTAGATCTTTTTATAAATACACGATTAAAACGTGCTCAAATATTTTTAAAGTATGAACATTTTAATGCCGGAAGAAGTTTGCAGAAATCATACATAACACAAGGATATCCTCCGATGGGAAAGTCGCTTAAGTTTGGTGTTTCTTGGAATATGTTTGACTAAAATGAAATTTGTTAAATAACAAAAAAGCGAAGATATTATCTTCGCTTTTTTTTATAGATTTAAGTCTTTTGTTTCTTTTTCTTAGCTGCCGGAAATAGAATGTTGTTTAATATTAAACGATAACCCGCAGAGTTTGGGTGCAAGTTTAAATCTGTTGGAGGATCGTTTACCATGTGTTGATAATCTGCAGGATCGTGCCCACCATAAAAGGTCCAAGTTCCTTTACCCATTTCTCCATGTATATATTTGGCTGAGTTGAGTGATTTGTTTTCGCCCATTACCAGAACACTCGATTTTAAAAACTGTTTGTTATATCCTGTAGTTTGCCCGTAAAAACCGTTTACAATATCTGTATGGTTTTGGCAAAGCATAGTGGGTACAATATCCCATTTGGCAGAAAAATCGAATAATGTAAAGTTGTCTATTTTTTGAGGTGTTCTGATATGTGTTTGAGTGGCATCGATATTTGAAAATTCATATTCGGTAGGACTTGTTTTTAACGTGAAATCTTTAAAAGCAAAGGTTTTGGTATAATCTAATTTTGAGTTGTAATTTGGTGTTGAGCCGTCACCATCAAACATAGATTCACAAATGTCAACTCCTTCTGCTGCTAATGCAATATCTAAAGCATCTGTACCAGAGCACATGGCAAATAAAAAGCCTCCGCCAAAGGTAAATTCTTTAATGTTTTTTGCTACCGCTAGTTTTAGTTGAGATACTTTATTAAATCCTAAGCGAGAGGCGGTTTCTTCATTGTAACGAACTTGTTCTTTGTACCAAGCGGCATTTCTATAATGTGCATAAAATTTACCATATTGTCCGGTAAAATCTTCGTGGTGTAAATGCAGCCAATCGTATTTAGGCAATAAACCCTCAATAATTTCATCATCGTAAACTACATCATAAGGAATTTCAGCATATTTTAAAACGAGTGTTACGGCATCATCCCAAGGTTGTTTGTTTTTTGGAGAATAAACCGCAATTTTTGGTTGTTTTTCTAATTTAACAACATCCATATTAATTTCTGGATCGGCAATTTCTTTAAGAATGGCGGTAGATTTTACATTGGCAATTACTTCAAAAGAAACTCCTCTAATAATTAATTCTTCTTCAATAGCTTTAATGTGTTTTATCATAAAACTACCTCCGCGATAGTTTAAAAGCCAATCTATTTCTACATTGTTTTGTAAAACCCAATAGGCAACTCCATAGGCTTTTAGATGGTTTTTTTGAACATTATCCATCGGAATAAGCAAATATGTTGCACTAACTTTTAATGAGAATAGTGATATTAGGATGAGGAAGAATAGTTTTTTCATATCAATAAAATTAGGAAGTTATTTTCAAATGTTCATTAAGAAATGAAAGGATTGTTCTTCTGCCTTTCCGGCAGATCATTTTGTATTACTAATTTGTATAGCTTCCCAGTTAAGCTGAGGATGACAAAAAGTTCAAGACTTACAAAATCTTAATAACCTATTCTGCACATAAAAAAGTGCGGCTGGATGATTTTCGAGGCAAGCTCTCAACTTTCCAGTCTTACTAATTTTTTGTTTTTGAATAGAACATTAACTTTTTGAATGTCATTTAAAATGTGTGAAAATTAATGCAGTTATTAATTAAATTATCACTTTAATTTATAATTCTGCTGAGGCAGAGATGAATTATTGTTCAGAATGATAAAACAATATTAAAATGGAGCATCTTCATCGTCATCATCAACACCATAGTTAAAGTTGTCTATATCATTCATTTTTGAAGGAACAGTTGGTGAATCAAAATCATCACCAATAGGCATTGCGGCATTATCAAAATCTCCAAAATCGTTAGATCCTTGCTCAAAATCTTGAAATTTTGCTAATTGGTTTACGAATTTCAATTTAACATCTTCTACAGAACCATTTCTGTGTTTTGCAATAATAATGGTTGCCATTCCTTGAGTAGAGTTTCCATCTTCATCCTCTGTTAATCCATAATATTCTGCTCTATGAATAAATTGAACCATATCGGCATCTTGCTCAATAGATCCTGATTCTCTTAAATCAGATAGCATTGGTCTTTTATCTCCACCCCTGGTTTCTACAGCTCTACTTAATTGTGATAGAGCAAGGACAGGAATGCTTAATTCTTTGGCAATACTTTTTAAAGATCTAGAAATCATACTAATTTCTTGTTCTCTATTACCTTTGGTGTCGCCACTACCAGACATAAGTTGTAAATAATCAATAATTAATAGTTGAATATCGTGCTGCGCTTTTAATCTACGGGCTTTTGCCCTTAATTCAAATACAGATAAACCAGCTGTATCATCAATAAATATTGGGGCTTCTGCTAAGCCGTCAATTTTGGTGTGTATTTGTTGAATTTCGTCTGCTCTAAGGTTACCACTTCTTAGTTTTTCTGATGAGATTTCTGATTCGGCAGAAACTAATCTTGTAACTAATTGAACTGACGACATCTCTAAGGAGAAAAAGGCTACAGGCATATTGAAATCTACAGCAGCATTTCGTGCTAAAGAAAGTACATAAGATGTTTTTCCCATTGCTGGTCTGGCAGCAATAATTACTAAATCTGAAGGTTGCCAACCCGATGTAACCCTATCTAATGCTGTAAACCCAGAAGGTACTCCAATAACACCACTTTCTTGATTTTTTGCTTTTTCAATTTGAGCAATCGATTCTCTAATTAAATCAGACATTGATTCGTAACTTTTTCTGATGTTACCTTCTGCAACCGAAAATAAGCTGCTTTCAGCTTTATCTAATAATGAAAAAACATCTGTTGTTTCATCATAAGCATCAGTAATAATTTCTGAAGAAATTCTAATTAACTCTCTTTGAATATATTTTTGTGAAATAATTCGGGCATGAAACTCTATGTTTGCTGCCGATGCTACCCTGTTGGTTAGTTGCGTAATGTAGTAAGGTCCACCTACTAAATCAAGTTCTCCTCGTTTTTTTAGTTCTTGTGTAACGGTTAATATATCTACTGGTTCGGAACCTTGAAAAAGGTCTTGAATTACAGCAAAAATCTTTTGATGAGTTTCTTTATAAAAGCTTTTAGGTTGTAAAATATCTATGGCAGTATTTACAGCCTCTTTTTCTAGCATTAAGGCTCCCAAAACGGCTTCTTCTAAGTTGGTAGCTTGTGGTGGTAATTTACCATGTTGCAATATCGGATTTGCTTGAACAGCTGGTTTGGTTCTCTTACGAGTAGATATGTTGTTGTTTTCTGCCATCCTTCAAAATTACAAAATTGTGTTTTACACTTTTGTAAAAAATATTAGAATAATGCGTTTAAATTTTTAAGCTAACTAATAGGCATATCTAGGGTTTGTTAACATCTTGTTAACCAGTTATGAACCGTTTATTAATAGTTTGAATTTGGTTATTCTTAAATCTCTGTCTTGTAAAATATAATATCTAAAAAAAGTGAACTTTTAAATAATAATCGAATTAAAGTTAATCACTATCAAATTATAAAGTTGTACTTTTAAGTTATGATTTTAAGCTTTAGAACATTGTGTTGCACCTTTTTAGTGTGTTTTTTAATTGGTTGCTCTAAGGATAAAGATACTACTAAGCCAACTGTAGAAATACATTCTCCGCAAAATGGGTTAATTATTAATGGAATAGATACCATACAGGTTTTGGCAACTATTTTTGATGATATAACGATAAAAAGTGTGAGTGTATCGTTAATTAATGATAATGATATACCTGTTTTGAATTCTATTAGTAAAAAACCTGACACTAAAAATTATGATTTAAATGTATCTTATTTTTTTAATGATAATCAATTGCCATCCGGACAATACCATCTTAGGGTAAAGGCTGATGATGGAGAGAATGTACATGCTGAATATATAGTGGTAAATTATAATGAGCCAGCGAGAGAGCGAGAAGGTGTTTTTGTGGTTAGTAATAGTGCAAGCTGGTCGCACTTTTATCTTTTGGATGGAGGATATTCTGCAAGTTTGTTTAAATCGATAGCTGGAGATTATTTAAATGCTGAAGTTAATTCGGCAACACAACAAATAGTTTATGCATCGAGTAAAACTGGGGCTGTAAGTGCTACAGATATTATTACTTTAGGAAGTGATTGGAGTATTCCAATTTCTAACTCATCATCTGTACCTTATTACACTGGTTCATATTATCATAATAACAATTTATATTTGGGAAGAAGAGATGGATTTATTGAGGCTTTTAACCAATATGGTAGTCCGAAATTTAGTAGTGTTGGGCATAGTGGCTTTTATGCAGAAAGTATGTTGATTGATGATGAGTTTTTAATTACAGAAGAGCAGTCGGTAGTTTTAAATGATGTTAGGTTATTGTATTACCCTTTAGGATCTGGTATTATTTATAAAACTACAGATGTAAATACTAAGGATATAAAAGGGATTTATAAAAAAGATTTTCAAACGATTATTTTATTGGCAAATAATTTTACTAATACTGGAGAAATATTATGGTACGATATAGTTTCTGGCGGAATTACGGATCCTTACAATGTTAATATTGGAAAAATTGAGGCATCTATGGAATTAAGTGCTGGAGTATATTTAGTTGCTGAATCGGGTAATTTAACTATATTAAACACTAATAGTTTTTCTAAAACAGCTTATATAAACGGGATTGGAGCAACTAATTTTTGGTATGATGCTTTTGCCAATGAATTATTTGTAGGGAGTGGCAATGTGTTAAGTGTTTATGATTTTTCATCTAAATTATTAAAAGGAACTTATACGCATGGTAGCCAAGTAAAAGATGTTACTTTTTGGTATAATAGATAGTGACCTGATTTAGATTAAGACCGTTGCAAAACTCTTGTTTTTTCTGATTTAGACTCATCTTTTACTCAAT
>JBMYXB010000122.1:0-6730 GCA_049608005.1 Vicingaceae bacterium | reverse complement strand
GATTATTACGGAAAAAAGAAGAAAGCTTACGAGGTGGTTAAAACTGAATTTGGAAAGTAGTAGGAAATGAAAGAATTTAATTCACTTTAACAACAAACATAAGAGTTAACCCCAATATCCCCATAGCTACCAAAAATAAAATAAAAACTATTCTTTGTTTTTTCTCTTTCTCCTTTTTTAACCTAAATTCTTCTAAAAATTGCTGTTTTTCTACTTGGTTTATTTTACCCTCCTTCATAGGAGTTTTCATATCTTCATACTGCCTTTTCTGCTTACCCACAAGTTTTCTTCTCCTAGGCTCTTTAAAAGGAAGGTATGGAGATAATTTACTAGACATAATTACTTCTTCAATATCTGCTTAACAACCACTTCTTCATCAACTTGTAATTGTAAGTAATATACACCGTTACTGTAAGCTGTAATATCAACTTCTATCGTTTGTTTTCCTAATGGTATAACTTTCTCTTCAATTAACTTAGAAGTAGCATCTAACACTCTTATTTGAACATCTTTATTTAAGTCGTTTGGCTTCTCAATGATAAATAAACCTGTACTTGGGTTAGGGTAAATGAGTATTCCAAAATCACTATTCACATTATCTATTCCTGTACATGCATCAACAGTTATAATCGTTGTATCGCTATTTACACACGAATTATTGTCAATTATTGTATAAATTACATTATGATTCCCTATGCTTACGTTTGCGGGGTAAAAGCTATTGCCAATAACACCGTTGCCAGAATATACACCTCCAGAAGGTGTTCCTGCTGGCAAAACAACAGGTAAGTCAGTACTGCATAATACGTTTGGATTAAAAGAATTAAGATTAACTATTGTTGGAGTAAAGAAACTTAAATTGATTGTGTCTGAATTTGCTCCACAAGCATTGGTTGCAGTTCCCCAATATTGCCCTGCTTGAATTATACTGAGAGTGTCATTAGAAGATCCATCAGACCATAAAAAACTTGAATAAGGATTAGTCATGTTTAATGCAAAATGCTCATCTTTACACAAAGTAGAATCGTTTCCTAAGAATACATTAGGAAAACTAACAGAATCAATTAAAATGCTGTCATTATTGGCACAACCATTTTGAGAAAATTCGACCCAATAAATTCCTGGTTGTGTTACCGTAAATATAGAGTCAGAAGATAGGTCTTGCCAAGAATAGCTTCCAGGACCAGGAGAATTAACAGGATCTAAAAGCAAAGAATCTCCAGAACAATACCCAGTATCGATGCCTAAATCTATTATCGGCAGAGTTTTAAATAGTAAATTTATAGTATCACTAGTTGTACAACCATGAGCATTTGAAACAGTACACCAGTATGATCCTGAAGCTCCAATATTAATTGAACTATCAGTAGATGTGTTAGACCATAAATAAGAAAAAAACGATTCATTAGGCAGCAGCTCTATACTATCTCCAGCACAAGTAATAGAATCATTTCCTAAACTCAAATTAACTATATAATTTACATCAAATACAATAGTATCGTTTATAGGATTATTATCTGATGAGCCATTTGGATTTTCACACCAAACTTTAACATTGTAATTGTTATTAGTTAAAAAATTATATCCTCCAATTATAAACGTACTTGAACTTGAAAAAAGAGGAACATTTCCAGTCCAGCTATAAGGTGTTTGAGCAACTCCATTAACAGACCAACCTATAGTTAAACTGGTAATGTTTGTATCTATACCAGAATTTTTAAAAGAAAATTCAACGGCAGAAGAATCACAATTTAATGTAGGGACATTTGCTGTTAGTGCTTCTGCATCAACATCAAAAAAGGAAACCTCATCTGCTCCAATTGTTGGGTTAATGTTTCTTAAGAAACCATTAATATCATCGCTAACATTAGAAGTTACTCCACCTCTAAAAAGAGGCAAATTACTTAGTTGTGGTATAAAATGTAAATTATTTGGATTATTAAGTTGAGGATTAACCTGAATAGAATTAGAATCTAACCCTGTTAATGTTTGATAATTACCAAATGTGCTCATTGTAACGTTATCAATATCTGCAAATGGGCCTGCATTTAAAGCATAATAGTTATTACCATCGGAAAAATCAATTAAAGTATTGAATTCTAGTTCATAAAATAAACCATAAACATTCGTTCCTGTGTTTAAAACATTATTATTTAAAAAATTAACTCCTCCATAATTTGTAGGAAACCCATTGATCATTCTTATTACAGGTGAATTTGTACTCACTAATGTATTATGGATAATATCAATATTTTTGACTTTAAACTTAAACAAAAGCGGCCCAATACCATCTGAGGATCTTATTATATTATTGCTAATAATAGCTGGCGTTGAACTTTGAACATCAATTACATAAAGATAAATTGTTGTATTGTAAAATTCATTTTTACTGATATTAAATGAACTATCACAATTATTAATATATAGATTAGAGTAAATATTACCTGTTTGATAGTTTTCTGTTATTTTAACATTATTAGATTGGTTAATGGAGATAATATTGAATGCAATACTATCAAAATAATTATTTTGTATAATTACATCATTATAGAGAAAAGCACTAATACCCGAATTTACTTTTGAAAAGTGACAATTTTGAACTATTAAATTTGATGGAGTATTATTCACGTTGCTTTCTACAACAAGAGCTATTTGTGGATAGATAAAAATACCGTAGTTCCCTATAAATGAACAGTTTGTAAATGAAATATTATCTTTGGGGTTGTCTAACTTAACTAATTCATCAAAGGAGCCTGTTGGGTTTTTAAAAGTTACACTATTAAAGGAAACATAACCTATATCTTCAATACTAAGTGTGTAATCTAGACCAAATGTACTTATCCCTGAAATAATAACTGAAGAACTATCTCCATTTTCTGATTGAAACGTTAACTTGTTAGATATTGAGGGAGATTTTGTACTTGTCATAAATAATCTACCACCTGTATATGTTCCAGGTCTTATATTCATTACTACAGAACTACATAAGCCATTAACTTTTATAGCCTGTATTGCTGCAACTAAGTCTGGATAGTCTGGAGAAACTCCACCTACAGTATATGTCCCTGCCAATCCAGTAGGAGTGAAAAAATGATTTGAAGTATCTACACCAGCAGGACCATTATGGAGTAACCCATTCGGGTACTCTATCCATGCTTTGATGTGTGTACCAGCACTCGTAAAATTATAATAGCCAAGTGTTAATCTTTCATACCCGAACCTTTCGATAGTATCATTCATATAATATGGTGTTTGTAATACTCCATCAACCTCCCATTGTACAACACAATTATAAATTTTCATTGAAATTGATGAAGACCAATTACTTATGTCAACTATTACAGGTTCATACCCTAGGCAAACTAAATCAACAGGAAGACTAATACGTGCATCAACTGCTACACATGAAATTATATCAACAGAATCAACTATTATATCGTTAGCCACTTGCTGATCAGGATTGCCGTTTGGAAGAGATGTGTTAACCTCAATAGCAGATATACCTGTAGAAAAATTATAGAAACCAATTTCTATCGGTAAAGAAGTGTCTCCATGTGCCAAAATTCCTGTCCAATTAAAAGGCGGTTGAGTAGTACCATTAACACTCCAATTAATTTGAGCAGATGTTAATGTATCTAACCCGGGGTTACGAATAGTAACTCTCACTGGTAAACTTCCATTGCAACTATTTTTTAGTGGCAGGATTGCTTCAACTGAAGCGGCATCATTATTAAAACCAACATTACAGGTGGTAATAGGCGTCATTGGACCTAACCCACAACCAACAGATGAAAAACTTTGTGCCATAATGTAATTTCCTCCGTCAACATCTCCGGTTGCTAACGTTCGGTAAACTTCTCCTAAGTTATATTCATGGTGCATTACACTATTACTATCGTTAGATCTATTTAGCATATGTGCTAATCCTAAAGATAATGTCATTTCAGACTGAAAATCCCATTCGTTTGGTTGCAATGGGGTATCTCCAAAGTTCCAATTAATAGAATCATTCATATCTATATCAACTTCTCTTAAATACCAGTCACTTCCACATTGAATGAAATATTTAGTAGTAATTGAAATGTTCCAAGGGTTTAAGTCAGAAAATCGGACAACTGAGTTTCCATCAGAAGCTGCTGAGGTTGCAACTGAAATAGGCGTTCCTATAACCCAATTAACATCTGTGGCGCATCGCCAAGTTTCCAAACTTCTTTGAAAAGCTTCGTTGGCATTAATGTTCTCATAAATATTTGAATCTAAAAGAATATTATAGCCCCCAGAACTGTTGTCATCTTTAAATTTAGGTTCAATTAAGTTCCCATTGTATAAATTATATCTAGAATATGGTATTTGCAAAACTTTACTTGAGGTAATATCATTACCAATTCCGGAATCACTCAACACTTTTATAAGTCCAGTTCCTGCGCCAACCCCGCTAATTGATTTACTTGGCACTTCAACTTGAATTAAAGTATCACTCCAACTAAGATATTGAACAGGATAAGGTTCAACATTAATTGGTTCCCCTGGATAAACAGCTGTAAATAAAACTTTCCCATCACCTCTTAAAACACCAAACCCTTGTCCTTTAATTGTTAACACTGAGCCAATACCTGCAGGAACTATAATAGGATATAAACTATCTATACTTGCAATAGATTTATTATTTACATTACCTTTAGGTGGAGGAAAACTTGTTATATTATTAGGAGTTTTATTTAACTTCTTATTAATATTATTTTTAAATTCTTCAAGAGTAAAAGATTTATAAGGCGTATTAACAATATTATTATTAAGGTAATCAACTTCTTTTTTACCTTCTAAAGCTTCATAAATATTGTTTTGGAGGGCTAAATAAAAAACACCTTTTTCATTTAATTTTGGCGATAATAAACCATCTATTTCAATTTTAGTATTACCAACTGTTCCTCCTTTAGTTTTAAACACAATAGAATCAATACTTAATTTTCCTTTAAATATGTGATGAATTTTAAGTAGGTTATCTGTAAAAATCATTGTATTGGTAGAGTTCCAATACGAATTTTGACTCGCAACTTTTCCCTCTACAATAACATCAGATTTTTCAATACAATAATTAAAGTATTCTTCAGAATTTTTTAAAAAATTATTAGAAACTTGTGCGCTAAGAACAAATGAACTTATTAAAAATATAACTATTAAACAGAATCCTCTCATAAGCTTACGAAGGTACATTAATAGTGAATGGTATACAAATAAAACCAGCCAAGATAATTTTCTCACAACCTTACTCAACAGTTATCTCATCTAAAAACAACCAAGAAGTGCCACCCGCCCCCAAATGCCATTCAGGAACAATACCATAACTTTTAGCGATTACTTTTATGTATCTGTATTGAATTTTTTGTTTCGGTAAAAATTCAAACTCCTGAGTAAATGCGCCATGTTTATTGTCTGGAAATTCATTATTAATTACAGCAATAGGAGCAAACCCTTTTCCATTATCAGAGCCTAAAAATTCAATTTGAGTCGGATAAAAAATCCATGATTTAATATCTTGCAAAGCTCCAACACTCAGTTTATTAATGGTGGTTACTTTTCCTAAATCTACTATTGCTTCAACGTCTACACCTTGGTAACCTTGCCAAAAACCAGTTCTAAAATTAGCACTTCCTTTTAGGTAATTAATTAAGGCATCATCTCCTCCTCCAGAATATTGATTGCTATATTCAGTTTTTAATTGAATAGACCTACCGCCTTTAATTTTCTTGTAACTAGTATTTACCAAATGGCTCTGCACATTATTCTTAATAGCATAAACAGCTATATGAGCTGATTCTTTTATTGCAAATGGTGTTTCATACTTTATAAAATCTTCTTTATTAATTGCATAATAAATTTCAGATCCATTATTAACAGTTGCCAACTCAATTACCATAGAATCAGTAAAGGTTTGCGATGGTGATGAAAAATAAGGAACAGCTGTAATTTCATTTTCTTCTTTTATCTGTGCAACCGGAATATTTCCATCTCCTACTCCAAATGTTTTATTGGGTTTAGCTCCCATTTCAAAAACCAACTCTCCGCCATTCATAATAACTGCATGCTTTAAAAAAGATTTAGAATAAGCTGCTCCATTTAAAGTCGCTGATTGAATGTAAACATTCTCATCAGACAAATTATTTGCCTTTATAGTAAAGGTTTTTCCGTTTTCTAGATGAATACTCGCTTCATCAAAATGAGGTGTTCCAATAGCGTAATAATCTAATCCTGGCGTAACTGAATAAAACCCCATTGAACTCAAAACATACC
The DNA here is from genome assembly GCA_049608005.1 of Vicingaceae bacterium. GTDB lineage: Bacteria > Bacteroidota > Bacteroidia > Flavobacteriales_E > Vicingaceae. The sequence continues at coordinate 439 of JBMYXB010000122.1, read as the reverse complement.
AAGCTGACATTTGACCACAATCTTCGTTTCCAGATAATCCCTCTGGAGTATTACTATATTGTTCATTTAAAATTTGATTAATTTTTTCTTGAGTTTTCCAAGGTTTACCAATGTAATTGTACAAATATGCCATGTGATGACTGGGCTCATTTCCATGTGCATATTGCCCAATCAATCCAGTAATATCAACTTGATGCCTCCCACTTAATTCCATCTCAGTGGCAAAAAGTTCATCTAGTTTACTTTCAAAATTATCTGCTCCTCCATACAACTTAATTAATCCTGCAATATCTTGTGGAGCAAACATGCTGTACTGCCAAGAATTGGCTTCCGTAAAGTTAAAATTCACTTCTGAAGGATTAAAGCCATAACTCCAACCTCCATTCATTTTAGATTGCATAAATCCTACATCAGGATTGAAAATGTTTTTATAATACTG
>JBMYXB010000121.1:0-6837 GCA_049608005.1 Vicingaceae bacterium | reverse complement strand
GAAGGTGGAGGACCTTCTTTATTTGATATTATGGAGTTAATCGGTAAAGAAGAATCAATTGCAAGATTGGAAGCAGGTATCAAAAATATTAAGAAAGAACCAGTGGTTTAATGATTAGTCTGTTCATTCCGATTGGAGTGACGAAGGAACGAAACAGAGGAATCTTTTGATTTTTGTATAAATTATTTATTTTTTACGTTGAAAATTTAAAATGTCACTTTAAATTTTCAACGTAAAATTCAAATTTTGAAAGTGAAAAAATTAAGCTAAAATATGATAACTGTAGAACAAGCAAAAGAACTCGTAAACAATAACGTATTTCCGTTAGAAGTAATAGAAATCGGAGTTACTGATGCCTTAGATTTTTATTTAGCAGCGGATATTATTGCACCAATTTCAGTGCCTTCGTTCAATCAAAGTGCAATGGATGGATATGCTTTTTCTTTTAAAAATATTAATGAGCAATTACCAATAGTTGAAGAAATTGCAGCAGGAGATACTCGAAAAATTGATATTAAACCTACAGAAGCGGTAAGAATATTTACTGGTTCTAATGTGCCAAATAGTTGCGATACAGTTGTAATGCAAGAGCTAACAGAAGTGGTTGATGGAAAACTCATCGTAAAAGATACTGGGTTAAAATTGGGAGGAAATATTCGTTTTAAAGGTTCTCAAATAGAAAAAGGAAGTATTGCTTTAGAGAAAGGAACAAAAATTAATGCTGCAACAGTTGGCTTTTTATCCACTTTAGGAATTACAAAAATTAAGGCTTATCAAACACCAAGCGTAACAATAATTGCTACTGGAGATGAATTGGTAAAACCAGGAAATAATTTAGAAGTTGGGCAAATTTACGAGTCGAACACTTTTATGCTAAAAGCCGCTTTAAATAAAATGAATATTGAGCCAAAAATTGTTTTGATAGAAGATAATAAAGAGGCTACTCTAAAAGCAGTTTCAGAAGCTATGGCAAATAATGAGTTATTAATTATTTCTGGTGGAATTTCTGTAGGCGATTATGATTTTGTAAAAGAAGCTTTGGAGCTTAATGGAGTAAAAGAGGTTTTTTATAAAGTAAAACAAAAACCAGGTAAACCTTTGTATTTTGGAAAAACGAAGAATTGTTACGTTTTTGCTTTACCAGGAAATCCAGCAGCAGCTTTAACATGTTTTTATCAATATGTTGGGGTTGCTATTCGTAAAATGAAAGGTGCTGAAAATGCAGATTTAGCTCAATTAAATTTACCAATAGAAAGAGATTTGATGAAGAAAAAAGGACGAGCAGTTTTTTATAAAGCATTTACCAATTTTAAAACGGTAAAAGTGTTAGAAGGACAAGGTTCAGATATTTTAAAATCTTTTGCTTTAGCCAATTGTTTCGTTTATGTAAAATCAAACATTACTTCAATCAAAAAAAATGAGATAGTTAAAGTGCATTTAATATCAAATGTCTAAAACAGGAATCATATTAGCTGGTGGTAAAAGCTCCAGAATGAACCAAGATAAAGGGTTAATGTTATTGGGTGGAAAACCAATGATAGAACATGTTATTGCTGTTTTAAAACCGATTGTAGATGAAATTATTATCATTTCAAATAATCCTGATTACAAGCAATTTGGTTGCACTGTTTATTCAGATTTGATAAAAGATAAAGGACCATTAGCAGGTATTTATACTGGTTTATATTACTCGCAAACCGAAACAAATGTTGTTTTAAGTTGCGATGTGCCTTATGTGAATGGAGATTTGATTTCGTTTTTACTTTCGAAACACCCACAGCATCAAATTACAATACCAATAAAAGACAATAGAACTCACCAACTAATTGGCGTGTTTTCTAAATCGTGCGAAATAAATTTTGCTTTATCCATAGAAAAAGGCGAATTAAAATTAATGGATACATTCAAAAACTTAAATTTGAATGTTGTTGATGCAAACCATTTTAATGCTGATTTGTTTCGCAATTTAAATGCACCAAATGACCTTAAAAATTAAATATTTTGGCATAACAGCTGAAGCTTCTGATAAAGAGGAAGAAGAATTGTTAAACCATTATTCTACCATTCAAGAATTAAAAGATAATCTTTTAGGTAAGTATCCAAAATTGGAAAAAATGCATTTTAAGATTGCCGTAAATCAAACAATTGTTGAAGATGATTATAATTTAATAGGTAACGAAGAAATTGCTTTATTACCACCTTATGCCGGGGGTTAAAGCCCATTACAGCCTTCCCGCAGGGAAGAATTCCCCTCTTGAGAGGGGCAACTTTTTCTAAACCTTTGATTTAGTTCAAAAGTTGGGGTGTGTTAATAAAAGAAGGTATGTTTTTAGAAAAAAAATGAATTTAACAGATAAAGAAAAAAACAGGTATTCAAGGCACTTACATTTAGACAAAGTAGGGCTATTAGGACAAGAAAAATTAAAAGCTGCCAAGGTTTTAGTAATAGGTGCTGGTGGTTTGGGCTGTCCTGTTTTACAATATTTAACAGCCGCAGGGGTTGGTACAATTGGAATTATTGATTTTGATAGAGTAGATGCAACCAATTTACAACGACAAATATTATTTACGGTACATGATATTGGAGATAATAAAGCGATATCTGCTAAAAACAGATTAACATTATTAAATCCTCATACAAAATTTGATGTTTATCCAGAAAAACTAACTACCAAAAATGCGTTAGAATTGTTTAAGCAATACGATATTATTGTAGATGGAACAGATAATTTTTCTACCCGCTACTTGGTAAATGATGCTTGTGTAATTACCAATAAACCTTTGGTTTATGGTGCAATTTATAAGTTTGAAGGACAGGTTTCTGTATTTAATTATAAAGAAGGCCCAACATATCGTTGTTTGTTTCCTGAGCCACCAAAAGCAGGGAGTGTGCCCAATTGTTCTGATGTGGGCGTACTTGGAGTTTTACCAGGCTTAATTGGTACGCAACAAGCAAATGAAGTGATTAAAATTATCCTAGATCTAGGTGTACCTTTATCTGGTAAATTGTTGACTTATGATGCTTTAAATAATTCATTTTTAACGTTAAATGTAAATCGTTCGGAAGAAGAAATTCAGAAAGTGTTAAATAATTCAGCTGATTTTGAAAATATAGATTATGATTTTTTCTGTGGAATTGATTCAGCTAAGAATCTACAAGAAATATCTAAAGAAAGCTTAAAATCATTGTTAGATAGTGATGAAGATTTTCAGATTGTAGATGTAAGGCAAGAATATGAGCAACCAAGAATTGATCTTTCAACTACGGTTAACGGACAACTATTAGTAGCTCCATTAAATGATTTGGAGAAATACATAGATCAGATTTCAAAAAGTAAAAAAGTGGTAGTTGTTTGTCAGCACGGAATTAGGAGTGTTGCCGCAATAGAACATTTAAAAAATAAGTATGATTTTAAGAATTTAATTAATCTTGAAAACGGAATAGCAAGTTGAAAAGTCTCCCTTTGAAGGGATATTTAGAGGGATGATTTTAATTGTTGAATTACCCACCTTAATTAGCCCAAAGATATTCGGTGTCTTGAGGGCGGAGATTAAAAGATAAGAAAAATGGAAAAAAAGAAAATAAAAAATGTATTTGTAGATGGAGTAATATCTCCTGAAAAGATAGCAACATCGATAGCTCATCATCAGGTTAAAACCAATATTGGTGCACACGATATATTTTTAGGTCAAGTTAGGGCGGATGAAATTGACGGGAAAACGGTAACGGCTATTGATTATTCGGCTTACGAAGAAATGGCAAATAAAATATTTCACGACATAAGAGAAAGTGCTTTTACAAAATTTGATTTAACCTGCATGCACATTTACCACAGTAAAGGTATTATTAAAGCAGGAGAGATTTGCTTGTTTGTATTTACCTCATCGGCACACCGAAAAGAAGCCATGGATGCTTGCCGTTATTTAGTAGAAGAGATAAAAGAAAAAGCACCTGTTTTTGGTAAAGAATTGTTTGAGGATGGAGAGTACGTTTGGAAAACTAACGAATGATTATTTATTAATGAAAAATGATTAATATGAAAAATGATTTAAAGGAAAGAACGAAACAGTTTGCCCATAGATGTATTAAATTGACGGAATTTTTACCTAGTACATATTTAGGAAATCATATAAAAGGCCAATTAATAAGATGTTCAACATCTGTTGCTGCAAATTATAGAGCGACTTGTGTTGCCCAATCAAAGCCAAGTTTTATAGCTAAAATAAGTATAGTAATAGAGGAGGTTGACGAGAGTGCGTTTTGGTTAGAATTTACTACAGATGAAAAACTGTTTGAATTTGAGAAAGTAGAACCATTATTAAATGAAGCGAAAGAGTTAACGGCAATATTTATAGCTTCAAGAAAAACTGCAAGTAACAAATAATCATTAATCATTAAACAATTTTCATTTTCAAAAATGATAGACATAACACATAAAAGCACAACACTTAGAATTGCAACAGCACAGGCTATTGTTAAGGTAAGTAAACAAGAAACAATTGATGCAATTAACAATAAAACAGTTCCTAAAGGAGATGTTTTTGCAATGTGTAGAGCTGTAGGCCTGTTGGGAGTGAAACAAACACCTTTAATTTTAGCTGATTGTCATCCAATGCCGATTGAATACACAGGTATTGATTATGAAATTAATGGTTTAGAAATTACCATTAAAATGACGGTAAAAACCATTTACAAAACGGGTGTAGAGGTAGAAGCCATGCACGGAGCAAGTGTAGTAGCCTTAAATATGTATGACATGTTGAAGCCCATAGATAAAGGCGTTGAAATTCATCATATAAAATTGCTTAGTAAAAAAGGAGGGAAATCTGATTTTACAGATCGTTTTAGAAAAGATTTAACAGCAGCGGTAATTGTTTGTTCTGACACTATTTCGGCAGGACAAAAAGAAGATAAAGCAGGAAAAGCAATTATTAAAAAATTAGAAGAATGTAATGTTGCCGTAAAAGAGTATCTTATTATTCCTGATGAAGTTGCAGAAATTCAAGCAAAAGCGAATAACTATATTGAACAAGGAATTAGTATGGTTATTTTTACTGGTGGAACAGGTTTATCATCAAGAGATGTAACGCCTGAAGCATTAAAGTCTATTATTGATAGAAAAATACCTGGAATTGAAGAAGCGATTCGTGCTTACGGACAAGAACGTACACCCTACTCTATGATGAGTAGAAGTATTGCTGGAGTAAAAAACGGAACATTGGTTTTGGCATTGCCAGGATCTACAAACGGAGCTAAAGAAAGTATGGATGCCATTTTCCCTGCTGTATTACATGTTTTTAGAATTTTAAAAGATGCCAAACATTAACAATTACCTACAATTTTAGTCGCTAAAAATTGTAACCAAAACACATTAATTTATATTTTTGAATTATTATTAAAAAGAAAAGATAAAATGTTTGAGATTTATAAAAAAATCATACATTTGCACCCCGATAATTATTGGGACTAAAAAAAATTAAGTAAAAAAGAAAAGATATGGCTAATCACAAGTCTGCATTAAAGAGAATTAGACAAACTGCAAAAAGAACACTTAGAAATAAGTACCAACATAAAACTACTCGTAATGCTGTAAAAGCACTTAGAGGTTCTACTGACAAGAAAGAAGCTACAGCAATGTTGCCAAAGGTTTCTAGTATGTTAGATAAGTTAGCAAAAAGAAATATTATTCATAATAATAAAGCGGCTAACCTTAAAGGTAAATTAACTAAGCACGTAGCTTCTTTATAAGATACGTATTATAGATACTTAAAAAGCTCTCGAAGTAAATTCGAGAGCTTTTTTTATGCCCAATTTTTAACAATTAAAATTCAACAATGATTAACTTTACCTAAAAAGAAGTATATGGTACGCATTGCAATAAACGGTTTTGGAAGAATTGGTCGCTCATTAACAAGAGCTTTACAACAATACCACACAATAGAAATTATTGCCATTAATGATTTGGCAAACACTAAAACTTTAGCACATTTATTAAAATACGATTCTATTCATGGTCGGTTTAATGGCGAAATAACTTCTACCGAAAATGCTATTTCAATTAACGGGAAAACTATTCAGGTTTTAAACGAAAAAGACCCGAAAGACCTTCCTTGGAAAGACTTAAACATTGATATTGTTATAGAATCTACAGGATTATTTTTAACCAAAGAATTAGCATCACAACATTTAACTGCTGGAGCAAAAAAAGTTATTCTTTCTGCCCCACCAAAAAGCGAGGCTATAAAAACTGTTGTTTTAGGAATTAATGATGGGAACATTGATGGAACAGAAGAAATAATTTCAAACGCATCTTGCACCACAAATGCTGCAGCTCCATTAATTAAAGTTTTACACGATTTATACCATATTGAAAGTGCTTACATAACCACAGTACATTCTTATACTAGCGATCAAACATTACACGATGCTCCACACAGAGATTTAAGAAGAGCAAGAGCTGGAGCACAATCTATAATACCTACCACTACTGGTGCTGCCAAAGCTATAACCAAAATTTTTCCTGATTTAGAAGGTAACATTGGTGGTTGTGGCATTAGAGTTCCTGTACCCAATGGTTCTTTAATAGATATAAGTGTTATTTTAAAAGAAGATACAACCGTAGAAGCCATTAACAAAGCTTTTAAAGATTCTTCTGAAACTTATTTAAAAGGAATTTTAGAATACACCGAAGATCCAATTGTTTCTATAGATATTGTAGGTAACCCACACTCTTGTATTTTTGATGCTGAACTAACTTCTATTACCGGACAGATGGTAAAATTAGTGGGTTGGTACGATAACGAAATGGGCTATTCTAACAGATTGGCTGAGTTGGT
>JBMYXB010000120.1:0-6867 GCA_049608005.1 Vicingaceae bacterium | reverse complement strand
GATGATTTGGTTGTTGTTATTTCTGCCATGGGAAAAACCACCAATGGTTTAGAAAAAGTAGTAGAATCTTATTTGAATAAAGATGGAAAAGCAGAAACTCACTTGCAACTTGTTAAAGATTTCCACACCACTATTTTAAACGAATTATTCGACAATAAAAAACACCCTATTTTTAATGAAGTACACAATACTTTTGTAGAAATTGAATGGGAAATTGAAGATGAAGCGGTAAGAGAATACGATTATATTTATGATCAAATTGTTTCTGTTGGTGAAATGCTATCTACCAAAATAGTGAGTGCTTATTTAAATGAAATTGGCGTTAAAAATACTTGGCAAGATGTTAGAAACATCATCCAAACAGACAATACACACCGTAATGCTAAAGTTGATTGGACACTAACCGAAGAATTAGCTCAAAAAGAAATTACCAACAAACTAAAAAACAACAATCAAAATATAATTATCACTCAAGGGTTTATTGGTTCTAGTTCAGAATTATTTACAACTACACTAGGCAGAGAAGGCTCTGATTTTAGTGCTGGAATTTTGGCTCATTGCTTAAATGCTGAATGTGTTACCATTTGGAAAGATGTTCCGGGCATGTTAAATGCTGATCCTAAATGGTTTGATGACACCACTAAACTAGATAACATATCTTACCATGAAGCAGTTGAATTAGCTTATTACGGTGCTTCTGTAATTCATCCAAAAACAATTAAGCCTTTGCATAACAAAAACATTCCTTTGTTTGTAAAATCGTTTGTTTCGCCTAAAGATGAAGGAACAGTAATTAATCAAAATACTAAAGAGGATAATGTAGTTCCTTCTTTTATTTTTAAAATGAATCAGGTTTTAATTTCTATCTCTGCTAAAGATTATGCCTTTATTATGGAAGATAGTTTGAGCCATATTTTTGGGTTATTCTCAGAAAAAGGAGTACAAATTAATTTGATGCAAAATGCTGCCATCAGTTTTTCGGTTTGTGTAGATTTCGACAAACAAAAAACAATGCCTTTAATTGATGAATTAAAGAAAAACTACAAAGTATTGTACAACGATAATTTAGAGTTGGTAACTGTGCGTCATTATGATGATAAAACCATTGACAGATTAACTGCTAACAAAACAATTTTAGTAGAGCAAAAAAGTAGACAAACTGCTCGTTTTGTGATAAAAAGCAAGGTTTCTTAGTAATTCAGAGACATTAGCAAGCCTAACAATTTAGCCGTTGCAACAGCATCGCCTTCAGCTCTGTGTCTTACTTCTTTTGGAATAGGAATTCCCATTGCATCACAAAGTTTCCCTAAACTATAAGAATCTGCATCAGGTAAATGTTTTTGACTTAGTTTAATGGTGCAAACTTTAGGTTCATTAAAATCAAAACCAGCTTTTCCTAATTCTGCTTTTAAAAACTTATAATCAAAATCAACATCATGCGCCACAAAAATTTTCCCTTTTGTTAGCTCATAAATTTCTTTAGCAACATCTTTAAAAAGTGGTGAATCAGCAACCATTTTATTAGTTATGCCTGTTAATTTTGTAACGTACCAATCAATTTTAACTTCTGGGTTTACCAAGGTAGAATATCGGCTAACAATCTTCTCTCCATCAAACATAATAATGGCTATTTCTATAATTTTTCCATTAATATGATTACCTCCTGTGGCTTCTATATCTACAACTGCGTACACAATGCAAAAATAGTTAATTAACTGATTATTTTTTTATTCCCAACACATATTTCAGAACCCTCAGCTAACATAACGGAAGCAGGCTGTTGTTGATTTAGAAAATCAAAATTATTGCCATAAGTTAGTCCAAAATCTATGCTAATTTCTGCTTTTTTTACAGGATAAACTTCCCAACTTGGATGTGTAACTTCATACTTGTTTGCAGTATTTCCTTTTCCTTTAGAATACCCCCAATAATGCTCCGTAATAAAAAATTCTTTAGAATTTTCTTTTACTTTTTCCGATTTTAAATCCGTTTCTACTAATATGGAATTTTCTCTATTTTCTTTGTACCAAACATATTTTACAACCCTGTTATTTTCTTTCTCTTCCCACAAATGATCCATTGCTAAAGTTTGGTAATTTTCTTTAAATAATTGATTAGCAACAAAGGTAATCATGGGTTTAGGTACAATTTCTTTTATAAAAACCACTCCTCTTTTTATAGCTCCATTTTCGTCCGTTCGCTTTACGTAAAAACGCAGGTTGACTTCCTCAAAATTTACATGTCCGGGCACTTTAATTCCTTTTACTTTGGTGTTTAAAAACATAAAACCAACCAAGCTAACGTAGCATTTGTTTTGCCAAAAATCTAGTTCAGTTCCATAAGGTAAATAAGGTTCTAAAATTTTAGGATTAACCGCATAATTGGCCAATACCAATTTTCTCCATTCTGCTCTTAAAAAAGGTTTTGCCATCAGTTTAAAAATTTTGCTTTAACAGTATCATCTGGAAATAAACACGATTCGTTTTTTAAGATTTTTTTGCGATTTTTTGCAATGATATCGTAACAAAAATCTCTTATAAATTTAGGCACAATAATAAAAATTATACCTAGGCTATAAAATTCTCCTAAGTTTTTAAAAATATGTAATGCTGCCGAAGATTTTGTTTTAGCTGCATCATCTTTAATCAAAACAACTGTACTTAAATCCAATTCTATATTGTATTTATTTAGCAGTTCCTTTCCTTTTTCTGATTGTAATGAAACAAAACGAAACACATCTTTTTTATCTCGTTTAATCACATACTTTACCCAGAAGCTGCAAAAATTGCATGCTCCATCAAATAGGATGATGTATTTATTTGTTGTGTTCATATTTTATCTTTCGTTATTGCGAGTGTTTTGCGGAACGAGCAAAAGCAGGAAGCAATCTTAATGTTGAGATTGCTTCATTTATTTTGTATCGTTCGTAAACTCACTATTACAAAAATTAAATTTCGCAATGACGCAATTTTACTATTTCAAATTCTCTAAAGCTTTATCTAACTGATTGAACTTAAATTCAAAACCAGAATCGATTAATTTTTTCGGTATAAAATTAACACTATTTAATACTAAAGAAGGTTCTATATCTATGAATCTACTCATCATTTTTACTCCTAAAGCAGGAGCTGTAGCACCAAAAGGTATTCCTAAACTATTTCGCATTTTTTGCATAAATGACTTATTTGTTTCTACATTTTCAGTAGATAAGTTGACAGCCCCTTTAATGTTATTTTTTATAATATATTCTACTGCTCTTGCTGCATCTTCTATATAAATCCATGACATTTTTTGTTTCCCTGAACCAACATGCCCCCCTAAATAAAGCTTGGCCAACTTTTGTAGCACTTGGTAAACACCTCCATCATCGCCAAGTATTAACGATATTCGCAAAGCAGCTCTTCTTGTATGAGGTAATTCTTCTTTAAAAAAAGTTTCTTCCCACTCTAAAGCCATCTTGCTTAAAAAATCCGTTTTAAAAATAGTATCAGTTTCAACATTAGGAACATCTTTAGGAACATACATAGCACCAGCACTTGCATTCAAAAAAACTTTAGGCGGATTTTTAAGTTCTTGAATACCTGCTAACAAGGTTTTTGTTGAGTCAATTCTTGATTTTAATAACAGTTTTTTATTCTTGTCAGAAAACCTACAATTAATCGATTTACCAGAAAGGTTAATTAAAGCTTCAGAGTTTTCAAGACTGTTTATCCAATCACCTGTAGTTTCTCCATCCCATTTAACGTATTTAACTCCAGTAAATGCATAAGCGTCTTTTCTAGTTAAAACAACAACAGAATATTTTTCTTTAAAAAAGTTAGCAAGGTAACTACCAAAAAATCCACTTCCCCCAGCAATAACTATTATAGGCTTCTTATCCATAACAGTAAAGGTAGTTGTTAAAAAATTAATTGAAGGAATAATTCTACATTAATCCAATATTAAAATGATAACAATCAGTCTAAAAATGATAACAACTATCTTATATTTGTGTTCTCAAAATTTTGATATGGCAGAACGCTTAAGAGACAACAGAAAAACCGAAGAAATAAGAGCAAAAGCTAGAGAAACTAAGCTTGAAATAGACAATTTTATCTACCCTATTTTTATTGAAGAAGGGAATAACATTAAAACTGAAATTAAGTCTATGCCCGATTTTTTTCGTTTCTCTTTAGATAGGGTTAACGAAGAATTAGATGAAGTTGTAGCCCTAGGAATTAAATCTATTGTTCTTTTTGGAATACCGTTACACAAAGATGCTGAAGGTTCTGAAAGTTGGAACGATGAAGGAATTATCCAAAAAGCCATCCGACAAATAAAAAACGATTATCCTAACTTACAGGTAATTGCCGATGTGTGTTTTTGCGAATATACCGATCACGGGCATTGCGGAGTAATCCACAACAACGATGTGGATAATGATTTAACACTGGCAAATCTTAGAAAGCAAACATTGGCTCAGGCAAAAGCTGGAGTAGATATGGTTGCCCCTTCTGGAATGATGGATTTTGCAGTGCGTGAAATGCGTGATGAACTAGATAAAAATGGTTTTGAGCACATTCCTATTATGGGCTATTCTGTAAAATATTGCTCAGCTTATTATGGTCCTTTTAGAGATGCTGTAGAATCGGCACCAAGTTTTGGTGATAGAAGAACTTATCAAATGGATCCTGCCAACAGAAAAGAAGCCATACCAGAAGCACAAACAGATGCTGATGAAGGTGCTCAAATTTTAATGGTTAAACCTGCTTTATCTTACTTGGATATTATTAGAGATTTAAAAAACAATTTTGATTTACCTATTGCTGCTTACAATGTTAGTGGAGAATATTCTATGATTAAAGCAGCAGGCGCTAACGGTTGGATTGATGAAGAAAAATTAATGATGGAAACATTGCTATCCATCAAAAGAGCTGGAGCAGATTTAATAATTACGTATCATGCTAAGGAGGCAGCGAGAATATTAAAAAAATAAAACTTCCTCCCTTGAGGGAGGACTGAGGTGGGTGACTCAACTATTAATATCACCCCTATAATCCCCTCAAGGGGATAAAAATTATGTTATGAACAACACAAAATCACAAGAATTATATAAAGCAGGACAAAAGCATTTAGTTGGAGCAGTAAATTCTCCAGTACGTGCATTTAGCTCGGTTGGTGGTAATCCATTATTTATGGAAAAAGCACACGGAAGCAAAATTTATGATGTTGATGGAAACGAATACATTGATTTAGTACTTTCTTACGGGCCAATGATTATTGGGCATGGAAATGATAAAGTTATTGAAGCTGTTCAAAAACAAGTGTGTACTGGTTTTACTTTTGGTGCAAGTACCGAAAATGAAATTAAGTTAGCTGAAATGGTTTGCAATGCTTTTCCAGGAATGGACAAAGTACGTTTTGTAAATTCTGGTACCGAAGCGGTTTTAAGTGCTATTCGTTTGGCTAGAGCTTTCACAAAAAAGAACCACATTGTAAAATTTGCTGGTTGCTACCACGGTCATTCTGATGCCTTGTTGGTTGCAGCTGGTTCTGGTTTAGCAACCTTAAGTATTCCTGGAAGTGAAGGTGTACCGAAAGAAGCGGTACAAAACACCTTAATTGCGGAATACAATGATATTGAATCGGTAAAAAAGCACATTGCTGAGTGTGATGATATTGCTGCAATTTTTATTGAACCTATTGCAGGTAATATGGGTACGGTTGTTCCTTCAGATGCCTTTATTAAAGAACTTAGAAAAATTACTAAGGAAGCAGGAATTTTATTAGTTATTGATGAAGTAATGACTGGTTTCCGTTCTAAATTTGGTGGAGCACAAGAATTATTAGGAATTGAAGCGGACATTACCTGTTTAGGAAAAGTTGTTGGTGGCGGGTTTCCTGTGGGAGCTTACGGAGCAAGAGAAGAAATTATGCAAATGGTTTCTCCTTTAGGAGGAATGTATCAAGCCGGAACACTCTCTGGAAACCCAGTGGCAATGGCTGCAGGAATTTCTACTTTATCGGAATTAAAAGCTCAAAATCCTTACGATAAATTTAATGCGCAGGCAGAAATTATTGAGAAAGCTTTATTAGCAGCAGCAAAAGAAAACGGAGTTGATTTAACAGTAAGCAGATTTGGCTCTATGGTAAATCCATTTTTTAACGCTAAAAAAGTAACTAACTTTACCGAAGCACAAGAATGTGACACAGCAAAGTTCACGCAGTTCTTTTGGGGATTAATAGAAAACGGAATTTACATTCCGCCAAGTCAGTTTGAATCGTGGTTTTTATGCTCGGTTTTAAGTGATGCAGATATGGATAAAATAGTTGCTGCAATTAATGCTGCAATGAAATTAGTTAAATAAAAACTTCCTCCCTTGAGGGAGGACTGAGGTGGGTGACTCAACTATTAACATCACCCCTATAATCCCCTCAAGGGGATAAAAATTATGTTATGACACAATTCAACGATAACTTTTTAAAAGCGTGTAGAAGAGAAGAAACTCCTTATACACCATTATGGTTAGCCCGTCAAGCGGGAAGATACCAAAAAGAATACATGAAGATTAAGGAAAAATACAGTATCATTGATATTAGTACTATTCCTGAGGTTTCGGCTGAAGTAACTTTGTTACCAATCAACCAATTCGAATTAGATTCGGCAATTATTTTTTCTGATATTTTAATTCCTTTAGGACCTATGGGAATTAGCTTTGAATATAAAAAAGGTTACGGGCCATTAATTCACAACCCTGTAAGAACAGTTGCTGATGTTGAGAAACTAAAGGTGGTTGATCCTGCTTTAGAAATGGCATACACTGGAAAAGCTTTAACTATCCTTAAAGGAGAACTTAATGTTCCTTGTATTGGTTTTGTTGGAGCACC
>JBMYXB010000119.1:0-6888 GCA_049608005.1 Vicingaceae bacterium | reverse complement strand
TCTCTAAAGAAAGATATTCCAGTATAAATAAATGTTCCTTTTCCGTAATTGGTCACTAATAAGCTTCCTTTGGTTAAAGTCGCATTCGTATCATTCCAACCTAAAATTGGTGTATATTTCTCATCCCATTCGTTAGGAAAATACAAACCTCTTTCTTGCACCCAATGGTCAAAATCTTTTTCTGTGATTTTGTTTGGAGAGTTTAAGATGGCATGTTTAGGGGAGAGAAAACTTACTTTAGCATCTTCCTCAGTAACTCTGTCCCTCGATAGTTTTAAAGGGTAGGGAGCTAATGTTTTGGTGTCAACACCTCTATTGGTATTGTATTGCACCACATAGTTACCTCCATTCTCAACATATTTCATTAGTTGTTTATAAACGTTAGGCATGTATTTGTTGGTATTGTAAGTTCTAATTCCAGCTACAATTGCATCATATTTAGATAAATCAGCGTTTTTAAGCGTGTTTTTATCCAGTAAAACAACATTATAACCTAATTGCTCTAAAGCGGTAGGAACTTCGTCTCCTGCGCCTTTAATGTAGCCTATTGTTTTTCCTTTAGTTGCAACATTTAAACGGACAGCTTTTGCTTTAGCTTCAGGTAGAAGAGTTTGTATTTCAATGTGGTCATATTCAATAGATATTAAACTGTGTTTTCCATCAATAGAAATTGTACCAGTACTTTCGTTTTGAGAAGGAGTAACGTTAAAAACTAATACTTGTTCTTCATTTTTTTGTACGAAATTAAATTCAATAACTGTTGGGGTAGCTTCCCATCCTTCAGGTAATTTTAATGAAATATTTCCTTTAATATTTGCTTGGTGTCCTTTTACAGTTACGCGAACTTCTTTAGGTTCATTGTTAGCAAATACATAAACAGGGTCAGCAATATTGGCTGTTACTTGAGGAGTGTAGAAAAATGGTCTGTAAATTTCACCTTTAACCCTGTCAGTCCATTTGTAAGTAATTGATTTTTTAATAGGAATGTTTACTCCGTTAATTGTTAAATAGAAATACACAGGAAAAGCAGAGTTGTTTTCAGGTTTTCCTATCATTTCTTGATTAGGAACCTTGTAAAGCCCTTCGAAGGGTGCATTTAACCAATAAGGGGTTGTGCTTTTGTCGTTTAAATCGGCAGGACAGGTAATGGTGCTTTTAAAGCTTAAAGGAATGTTGTTGCTTAAACTAGTGTTAAAAGTGGTATCAGCTTTACCATAGTTAATTTTTTCTAATTCAATTTTTAAATTACTTCTATTTACCAGAGTAGTTGTTAGTTCAATTTCGTTTCCAAGGGCAACACTATAATCGTTTGCAGTTACTTCAACAAAAAGACCAGCACAAGCTGTAATTATTTTTTTGATTTCTTTTATTTTTACATGTTTCCACCTACTATTTTCTGGAAGCTGATTAACCAATTCGTATATCTCTAACAGTTTAGGAACTATTAATTCAGGCTGTTCGGGATTAAATTCATTGTTTGCTTGTGTTATCAGTTTTTCAATAGCTGCACCATTTTTTTCTGATTTCCATGAAAGATTAATGTTGTCTAAAACATCAGACTTAAAAGCATCTCCTTTTATGAGCTTTAAGTATTCTAATTTTGAACCTCTTTGTTTAGCAGATCCAAAACCTTGACTCTTATGCATGGTTCTGCTCTCTGCGGCAATTTCTCCGTAAGATTTTCCTAGTAGGGTATTGTAAGTTCCTATATCTACTGTTGTGTACGTTGTTGGGTTTGCTTTTGCTTTTTGAGGTAATTCCTTGTCCCACCAAGTACTTGCGTTTAAAAAGAGTCTTTTAGGTTGCCAAACAGTAGTGTATTCTAACTGATCAGGAAAGGCTTTTGGATCTCCAGCTAAATCAAAAGCTTCTGCAGCTAATATTGCAGAGGCAGTATGGTGTCCATGCCCTGCGGCTGAGGTAGGCGGGAAACGTGTAATCATAACGTCTGGTTTAAACTTTCTGATAGCCCAAACCACATCAGCTAACACTTCTTGTTTATTCCATTTCTTAAACGTTTCTTCAGGAGTTTTAGAATAACCAAAATCTACAGCACGAGTAAATAGCTGCTCACCACCATCAATTTTACGTGCTTCCAGTAATTCTTGTGTTCTCACAACTCCCATTAAAGGGCCTTTTTCAGTTCCAATTAAATTCTGACCGCCATCACCACGAGTTAAAGATAAATAGCCAGTTCTTACCATCCTTTCATTAGCCATGTAAGCAATTAGCCGAGTGTTTTCATCATCAGGGTGTGCTGCAACATACAAAACACTGCCCAAAACGTTCAGTTTCTTTAAAGCTAGGTTTGTTTCTCCAGCGTTTAGTTGCTTTTGTGCAAACGTAAATGTAGAGGATAGTATTAGTGATAAGACAATAAGTTTTCTCATAATAAAATTTTGAAAAGTAAAAATACCCATTTGGTAGTTACCTAAAAGTCGGTAGTTGACAAAAGGTGTTATAATAGTTTTCTATTTTTCAGTTCTTTTTGAGATGAAATGGACACAAAGTGAATCATCCAAATAAGACGATGTTCCCACTTATTGAAGTCAAATTCTTCTTGTTTGTGAAAGAACATGTTGGTTGAGAAGGGGCCGATAGCCCCTCCTTGTTCTGTAGCATTCACGTATTTTTCAAGGAGTTTGTTTCCTTTGCTATAGCTTTTTAACCACTTCCAGTACCTACCATGAATATTGATATTTAGCCATTTATATGAAGTGTCTTTTATCCAAAAATCATTAGCCATATTAGATTCTCTCATATGCTGAATGAAGTTCTTATGCTTTTCAGAATTAACATCTATAACCTTTAAGTGTTCTCCATTGATATGTTTAAACTGACTGAGGTACTCTGAATAACTTTCTGATGAGCCAAGATTCCCTGAATTTCCAGCTATATAGAATTCAAAGTTATCTAGCATAAATGTTATCGATTCTTGTTCTTTCGAATTAAAAAACTCATTAAATGTTAAATGATTGTCGCTAGGTGAAATTTTTTCTAGGTTAGATTCTTTTTTGTTCGTATCAGTTGAACAACTAATATAACTTAACCATAGGATGATAATTGCAATTTTTTTCATAGTATAAATTTACATTAAATAGGTAAATAAACCGTCAAATCTTAGCTTCATAAGCCCCGTCTAATAAAACTGACCAACAATTAATGTTGAGTTGTTGAGCTTCCTCTTTAAATCTCTCTGATGTGTAAGTTGAGTTGGAAGCATCAATAATAATTTGTTTAGGATTGAACTGTGAGAGCAATTCTGTTAAAGATAGTTTGGCGTTTTTGGTAATTAGGAGTAGGTCTAGATTAAGTTTTTTACTGCTTTGTTGTGGTTTGTGTTTGTCGTCAATAATAGCAATTGTTGTATTGTAGAACTGGAAATAGTTTCGTTTGGTAAATAAATTGTCATTTGATATTCTAAGCATATTAGAAATAGAATGTTTTTTCATAAGATGATCTAATCGAACAATTTTTTCATTACTGACACCATTGTTTATCCAGTTGTTTTGTACATGAAACATCAATTTGCTTCGATTGCTCGTGAGTTTAATGTCAGAAACTAAAATGTTATCGGTACCATCTATAAAATTAACAGTGCTGTGTTGAGGTATGTTGTAGATGATAATTTTACGTTGTTCTAAATCTGTATAACTAATCCATAGCCCAGAAATTAAGAAGATGCTTATAAATAAACTTCCAAACATTAAGTATTTGAATTTACGGTAGGCCACTAAACAAATACAACAAATAATGAAGAGGTAAACTAACCAAGTATCGCTTACGCTAAACCTAATGTTTTCCGATAAAGAGTAGGGTAAAGCATCAATAAGATTAACGCTGTAATTTAAAAACTGAATAATATAGTTTAGAGCTAGTGCTAAATACTCTCCAATAACAGGAATAAAGG
Organism: Vicingaceae bacterium; assembly: GCA_049608005.1. Lineage (GTDB taxonomy): Bacteria > Bacteroidota > Bacteroidia > Flavobacteriales_E > Vicingaceae. The sequence goes on along the minus strand of JBMYXB010000119.1, from coordinate 2,978 downwards.
ATAGGCTAAGTGTGAGTATCCCTAAATACAAAATGCCAATAGCTAAAGGAATAACAATTAAATTAGAAAGCATAAAGTAATTGGGGAATTGATGGAAGTACAATAGTCCTAAAGGAAAAGTAGCTATTTGTGCCGCAATAGAAACGGCTGTTATTTCCCAAATTTTACGAGGTAGCCAATAGCGAATGGTAAACCAATCGTTTATCCACGGCTGGATAATTACAATGCCAATAACTGCCATGTAAGAAAGCTGAAATCCAACTTCCATAATGAGTAAAGGATTGTAAATGAGTAATACTAAAGCAGAGGCAGCTAATGTATTAAAGAAACTAGAGTGTCTGTTAGTCATTTTTGCAGCGACAATAAAACTGAACATAGTTGCTGCTCGCATTACGGATGGCGATAGTCCTGTGAGTAAAGCATAAAGCCATAGGATGATGATGAGTAAGATTCCTTTTAGAATTGCGCCATATTTTATCTTTTCTAAAAAAGAAAACAGTTGGCTAAAAATTAAGAAAATTACACCAACATGTAAACCAGAAACTGCAAGTACATGCATAGCTCCAGCACTAGAGTAAGCACTTTTTAGTTTGGCATCTATACTGTCTTTATAGCCTAATATTAAAGCGGAAGCTACAGCTAATTCCTTCCCTTGCAATCCTTGTTTTTCTAGTGTATTAATTAAATATTCCCTGCTTTCCTGAGCAAACTTAAATAAGCCAGTAGTTGGTGCTTGTTTAATTAGTTTCCAGTTGTTGGAGCGTAAAAAGGCTTGTTGGTGTATTAGGTGGAAGGAGAGGTATTTCCTAAAATCAAACTCATTAGGATTTTTTGGAGCAGGAACATTTTCTAGCTTGGGTTCAAAAGAAATAAGATCGCCAATGTTTAAAAACTTTGATAAGCTGTCTTTTTGTAAGTAGATAATTACTTTGCCATTTCCTTGAGCCCAGTTTTGTTGTGTTTTTACCCCTTTAATGTTAAGGATTACTTTTATACTTTTTGCTTTGTTTTGAGGAGGCTCTATTAGTTCGCCTATTAATAGTTGGTTATTATCTTTTGTAAGCAACGTTGAGGTGGTATTGGTGTTTTTATATTTTAAACTGGTTAAAGAGGCTCCTGCAAAAAATGTTGAGGTGTAAATTAAAGCGCCAAATATCCATCTTAACTTATAGTTGGTATTTAAACGTTTTACTAATAATAGTATAAAGAATAGAGTGGTTATTATCCCGAAACTTAACAGAATGTAATTGATGTTTGGTTTTAAGTAAATAACTCCAATAATTCCTGCAATGAAAGGAATTAACAAGCGGACTAAAGGTATGTGGTTGATTTTCTGCAATTTCAAAGCTAATTTACTAAAAATATGCCGTTTATAAAACGTTGTAATTATTCTAAAAATGTTCCGTTATATTTGATGTAAATCATAAAATATATACCATGAATAGAATTAGTTTATTGTTGTGTTTGATTGTTTTAAGTGTTTTTTCGTATGGTCAAGCCAGAGAAGATTATGAAGATACAACTGAAAGAAAAGTTTATACCATGATTATTTCTAAAGATGGAAAGATAAAACATGTGATTAAACAAGGAGCGATGATGGCCTCTAAAGTAAATGGGAGAGTAATTAAAGGGAGATGGGTTTTTAGGGCTTATCCTGATATTGTTGGAATAATAGGTAGGAATGGAGAGTTGTTGGGTGAGGTGGCTTTAAATGAAGAATTACCATTAAGAATAACTCCACCTCAACAACAATCGAGAATGAGTGTTGGTATTGGTGTAGGTCCAGTTTCTGTTTCTGGATTAAGTGGTAGTGGAATGCGAAATTTCGATATGAGTAAGTACAAGGCAAGTATTGATGAGCGACCTGAAACAAAGCAAGAGAAAATGAGAAGGGAATATTTTGTACAACAAGAAAAAGAGCGAAAAGAAAAAGAAGCAGCAAAGCGTGCAAAAAAAGAAGCTAAAATTGCTGCTAAAAAGGCAAAGAAGAAGTAAGTTTATCGGATGCAAAAAAACATCTTATTTATATTTCTGTTTGTTAGCTGTCTTGGTTTTTCTCAAGGAGTTAATGAAAAGATAAAAACCCTTCAAGAGCAAAAAAACACTTTAAGTAATCAAATATTAAACCTTGATAGTCAGATAATTGATTTAAAATTAAAAAAAGTTTTTTTTGATATTCAAACAGTAGGTTTGCCCGAGTTAAAGGAGGGGGAAGAGCTCATTAATCACAAGGCAATGAGTTTGGTTTATTCCGAAAAACATGAGCAAGCAAAATGGGTTTCGCACATAATTACTCCAGATATTATTAATGGTAAGGTTAAGCGTTCTAATAATTTTAGGAAAGATCCTATGGTAAAAACGGAGAGTGCTTCTACCAGAGATTATTTTATTAAATACAAAGATGAAGCTACCGGGAAATATAAATATGATGGTTTTGGGTATGATAGAGGGCATTTAGCACCTTCGGCAGATTTTAGATGGAGTAAAGAAGCGTTGTCAGAATCTTATTATTATTCAAACATGTCGCCACAAGTTGCTAAGTTTAATAGAGGGAAGTGGGCAGATTTAGAAGGTTTATTGAGAGGCTATGTTTCTTCACATCCTAAAACGCAATTGTATGTAGTTACCGGCCCAATACTAACAGATAGTTTGCCTGTAATAGAAAGAAGTTTACACAAAGTAAGTATTCCTAAGTTTTATTATAAGGTGGTAATGGATTTGAAAAATGAAAGAGCGATAGCTTTTATAATGCCCAATAAAGACTTGAAATATCCTATTTCGAGCTATGCAGTAGATATTAACGAAGTAGAAGAAACTACTGGTATAAACTTCTTTCATAAGTTAGAAGATGGCTTAGAGGAGCGCTTAGAAGCCCAAAAAGAAATTAATGTTTGGGTGCCAGAAAATCAAAAAGGAGATGTTGACCCTTTGTATCAACCTGATTTACCTAAGGGAGTTTTTAATACTGTGCAAGCTAA
>JBMYXB010000118.1:0-6928 GCA_049608005.1 Vicingaceae bacterium | reverse complement strand
GGGAGAAATTTTGTCCAACATCTTTGATTTGGCAACAAAATTAGAGGGGTGTTAAAGGAGTGTGTTTTAGTATAAACACTTTTTTCTAGCATATTTAATCTCACTTAAAATAATTAAGAAAAATGTTATTGAATGTAATAAAAGTAGGTTTCAATCCTGGTTTCCCGTTTTCACGGGAAACGAAGTTTTAAGTAGAGTTGCTAAAGCAATTAATAATTTACTTTCCCAAAACCTTTAACAACTTATTATTAATCTTCTTGTAATAGTAATAAGGAACATTAACTCCTCCAAATCCTTTGTAAAAACGTGCTACACCTTCTAATTCTGAACCTTCAAAATCTAAGATGTAATTTTTGTTTTGATATTGTTTAAGGATGGATTGTACTAAGAAAAACATTGCTTTGGTGTCTTTTCCTTTTTGGTTAGAAGTGCCTGTTCTGTAAATTAAACGGTTATTAGATTTTAAGATAAAAGAAGCTGCTACAATTTCGTTTTCAGATTTAACCAAAGCAATAAATCCTTTACCTTGTTTAAGACTTTCAGTAATTATTTGTTCTAAACTATTATACTGAAATTCAGAAACTGGGTTTTTAATGTGAACTTTAAAAAAGTTGATGTATTCAGTTACATTTTTGCTTTCAAAATTAATAGTTAAATCTTCCTTGTTGGCTTTGTTGCAATTTCTTTTGGTGTTGGATGAAAATGTTGTTTTAAGGACCTCAAACGATGTGTTTAAATCAACTATTAAGTTGGTTTTAGCATCTAATTTTGCAGCTTCTGTAAAGTTAGTTTCGTTGAGGTTGATACTCACCATTGCTAACTTTTTGGGAGCGTTTTGTAAAAACGAATCAACCAATTCTGGGGTAATTACTTCTTTAGAAAATACGCCCAATTGTTGTGTCCAAAATGGTTGTTGAACGTAGGTTAATCCCATTTTAGATTTTAACGCTAAAGGCATTACTGCTTCATAATCGTTTAAAACCAAAGCACTCCAATTCTTATTGCAAACAATATCTAAATACCAACTTTCGGCATACACCAAATGGTTTTTGCTAGCAGAAATACATTTATCGTATTTTGCTTTGTCAATGTTGTTGTATGTAAGGTATTTAAAATCCAATTAAGTAAAAATCATATCTCCATCACCAGCTTCAAAGGTAAGCTTAGGATTTTCGGTTAAATAATGTTCAAAGTTTTTAGAGTAATAGTAATCTCTTAAAATGGTTTTTTTAAACAAAAACGGACTACTGTTTTTATTGAAATAAACTGTTAACCTTTCATCAAAAGTGCTGAAGAAATTTATTTTATTTTCTCTAATCAATTCTTTAGTCATTGCTGCCACTTGCTCAATTTGTTCATTTTTAAAAGAAGCAAATTGTATGGATAAGTGCTCACCTCTAATTTGATAAATAACGAAACCTTCTATTGCTTTATTCTCATTATAAAATTGAACTGGAATATATTCAAACTTTTTAGCCACAGAAGAAAAGTAATAGTTTTTGCTAACTTCATCAATATAATCTTGCTCTAAAATCCAAGGGTGTTTTAAAATCCAGTTAAGTTCAATTTTTCCTCTTTTAAACAGTTTGTTATTATTTTGAGAGGTAATAAAAGTGTTTGTTGCCTCATCTATTTCATTTACAACTTTTACTAACTCTTTATTTAAGTTATTTGAAGCGAGTTTTGATTTTAAAACAACATCTCCAAACAAATTTAAAATACCATCTACAGCTTTAAACAAAAACGAAATGGGTTTTAATTTAGGAAGTTTAGCTTTTACAATAGTGTTACTATCAAAGCGTGCATAACCTCTAAATCCTTTTAAAGTCGCTTTATTAAAAACACCAGTACTGTAATACAAGTTTTGCGATTCCTTAACTGGTCCTTGAAAAATAATTTTATTGTCCCAATCTTTTAACGATTGTTGAACGAGTTGTTTGGCAATTCCTTTACCTCTGTAAGCTGGATTAACCCAAACACAACTGTACCAACCAACTTTTTCTTTTTTGTTCTCAATAATAATTTCATCAACCATTATTAAACGGTAACCAACAATTTCGGTTCCAGAATAAGTAATGTATAAAATTTTATCATCAGCAGCAGCTCTCGGATTATTAATGTGAGAGAGTGCTCTGTGTTTGGTAATGGGATAGTTTTTTAAATGCTTAAAACCATCAGAATTTATAAAATCTAAAAGTGTTGTTGTGGTATATACTTTTGTAGAAAAATCCATTAATAAACAATGGTTCAATTAAAAATCGATGTGTCTTTCTTTCTTTTCTGGATAAATATCATCAACAGTTACCATAATCCCTGTTTCTTCAACACCACCAAATTCAGGATTAACAGCAGTTCCAAAACTTTTCATGCTTGGCGAAAGTTTCATGTAAGTATTAATAAGTGGAGGTATGTTTTCTCCGAATTCTTTTAAATGTTGGGTTAAAATTTTATGTCCTTCGTTAAAATCTTTTCCTTTAATTAAATTTTTAATGGTAGATAAATCTCCATCAATATTAATAGGATGAATAGGGGTAACTAATTTATCGTTATCAGGAAAGTATGAATTCATAAAATAGAGCAGAGCATTACGTGCATCAACATTGTAAGAAGTGTACATGGTTACTTTACCAAAAAAGTATTTCATGTGAGGTGTGTTAACCAAAATAGCTCCTAAACCATCCCACAAGTTATCTAAAGCAAATAAACCTTTTCTAGAGTTGCCTGACTGGTAATCTGGATGAACCCAAGATCTTCCTAACTCAATAGTATAAGGTAAGTAATTTTTAATAAATTCATCCGAAAAGTTAAAGTAGTTTTTTGTAGAAAGTTCTATGTTTTCCATATTGGCAACCTTAGCACAATCTATAAATCGGTAACCGCTAGAAATTAAACGGGCTTCTCTATCATAAACAATAAGCTGATCGTAGCAATTGTCTGAAGTATCAAAACTATCAATATCTATTTCTTTACCTGTTCCGCCACCAGCATCAGAAAAAGTAAGTTCTCTTAGTCGGCCAATTTCGCGAACACAATTAGGCGAATTATGATAATTTATAATGTAAATTTCGTTGTTGGCTTTATTTGTTTTTCTAACAAAAGTATGCTCATTAAGTTCTTGCTCAATAAGTTCAATATCAATTTGTGTAGTTGTGTTATTCATTTACTTTTAGTTAGTCATTTTTCATTGAATGCACCTTTTCTTCCATCCATTTACTCCATTCTTTATCAGATTTTGTTTGATCAAAAAAAGAAGCAGGAATTGGTGTTCCGAATTTTATATCTAATGTTTTATTTCGTTGTTTAAACGATTCATCGCATAAATATAACATTTCTAAGTTAGCTTTAATGCCCATAGTACTTCTAAAGTTAGAAAGCCTATAAAAAAAGTTGGATAAACTACCACCAACATAAACAGGAATAATGGTTTTGTTGTATTTTTTTGCTCTGGTAATAAATGTTTTTTTCCATTCTAAATCGGCAACAACACCTTTTTTTCTTCTGCTTACCATACCAGCAGGAAAAACAAAAACCGCTTTATCAGAGGCAAATAAATCATCTATTTGTTGTAAAGATTTTTTTGAGTTTCCGCCATGTTTATTTACCCCAACAAAAAGACCATTTAAATTTTTAAGATTCAATAAAATGTCGTTAACTACAAATTTTACATCTTTACGATAAGGTTCAATAACGGTAACTAAAGCCATGGCATCCATACCACCTAAAGGGTGGTTAGAAGCAAAAATAAAACCACCTTCTTTTGGTATGTTTTCTTGTCCGCTAACAGTGGTTTTAATGTTTAAACGTTTAATTAATTCAGCAGTAAACTCATAATCATAAATGTTTTTAAAATCATCTAAAATTTCGTTTACTTCCTCTTGATGAGCAATACGTTTAAGGTAATTGATTATAAATTTAGGGAGCAATTTTAAAAGCTTAGGATTTTTGTCCTTTATTACTTTTTCTATGTCTATGAATTTTTCTTTCATTGCTAACAAAGATAATTTTCTTCTTGTTATTTTGAGCGTAGAGGTGTAAAAAAAATTCTTACAAATCAATTTGTAAAAAAATCTTGAATAAGATTATTAACCTGAGTTCGATAAAATATTTATTGTTAAGATTCAATAAATATTTAAGGTTACATGTTTTTCTTTGCCAGTTTTTATACCAAACTCAGGTTATTATTCTCTTCCTATAATAGAAAAATTACGCGTAATAGAATTGCCTAACTCATCAACTAAGGTTAGGGTATGTTTTCCGGCAGAAATGTTTAATCCTTTTTCATGAATGTTTTTGGTAGAACCAATGTAAGCGTTATCAATATGCCAAAATATGATAGCACTTTGTTTACGATGAGCTGCTTCAAAAACAACTTTTCCTTTGTTTCCAGAAATTTCTAAAGGAATATAAATTTCTGCATTGTACTCAGGATAAATTAATTGCAAAGATTTTGTTTCAAAACTCTCACAATCGCTTCTGTATGGAGGTAGTTTTACATAGGTTGGGTCGGTGCTTTTGTAATACCATTCTTGTAAAGGAGGAAGCACAAACCAACTTTTATGCAGCATATTATTTACATCTTCACAATCGCTGTTAACTTGATAACCATTATTATCAATATGTATGAGTTGATGATATTTACAAGGCTCTGTTTTTAAACCACTTTCTTGCACAAAAACAGAATCTACAGGTTTACAAATATCAGTAGCTCTCATTCCACTTTTACGGCAAACGGGTATTTTAGCCAATTCATCATAAGGAGGAGAAAACCATTTATTATTGGGTAACAAATTAAAAATATCAAATAAAATAGGTGCAGCAGCACCAATCCCTGTTAAACCAGGTCTTCCTTCTCCATCAGCATTTCCAACCCAAACACCAACAACATATTTTGGTGTTGTTCCAACAGCCCAGGCATCTCTAAATCCAAAACTTGTACCTGTTTTCCAGGCTACTTTATTGTTACCCGAAAAATATTGCCAATTGGCATCTTCTTGCGGTCTGTTTACCTCTAACATTGCTTGGTAAGTTAGGTAAATAGAGGCGGCACTTAAGGTGTTAAAATCTTCAATTTTTTCTGAAAGCTTTTTAGTGTTGGCTAAATAATTATGAGGATGATAATCGTTAAGGTTATATTTTGAATTGTATTTTTCAAAATGATTAAGTGTTCTCGAAAAGTTGGTATATACATTGGTAATATCCCAAAGCGAACTTTCAGCACCACCTAAAACTATGGTTAAACCGTAATGGTTTGATGGTTTATTGATGTGTTTAAGGTTTAATTTTTGTAACCTGTGATGGAATTTTGGCAAACCATAATTTTGCAACATTTTAATAATAGGAACATTTAATGAGCGAGAAAGTGCTTTTTTTGCAGGAACTACACCTGTGTATTTAAGGTTGTAATTTTTAGGCGTGTAGCCAGCAATTTTTGTTGGTACATCGTTAATTAAGGTGTTAGGCAAAATGTCACCATCACTTAGCATTGATGCATATAAAATAGGTTTTAAAATACTTCCTGTACTTCTGGGAGATTGAATTACATCAACTTTATTTCCATGCTTATTACTTCCAGAAGTATTTCCAACATAAGCCAAAACATTACCAGTTTCTACCTCAATTATAATGGCTGCAGCATTATGCACTTCGTTATGTTTTAATTGAAAATTGTGGTTTTTAATAATGGTGTTTGTTTTTTCTTGTAAGAAACGATCTAAGGTGGTTTTAACTCTTTTGCCTTTATGATCTTTTATAATTTGATTGTGTAAATGAGCAGCAATATTGGGTAAGCGTAATGGTTTTTGTGGTAAGGGCTCTTCTTTAGAAATTTCACAAGTTAACGAATCAATAATGTTTTTATGATACAATTTATCTAACAAACGATTTCGTTTGGTTAATAATTTTTTATGATTTTTACCAGGGAAAATTAAAGAGGGGGCGTTTGGTAAAACTGCTAAAGTGGCACTTTCTGCCCACGATAATTTGTTGGCATTTCTGCCATAATATCTCCACGATGCAGCATCTAAACCAACTACATTTCCTCCAAAAGGAGCATTAGAAGCATAATAGGAGAGTATTTTGTCTTTAGAGTTTGAAACTTCTAATCTCGTTGCCAAAATCATTTCAATAAATTTTTCAATAAATGTTCGGTGTTGCCCTTTTCGGGATAAACGAATGGTTTGCATGGTTAAGGTACTCCCTCCAGAAACAACTCTGGCAGCTTTAATGTTTAAGTAAGCCGCTCTGGCTGTAGCTAATAAATCTACACCAGGATGGTAATAAAAGTGCTTATCTTCAAACTGTATGATAGCTTCCTTAAACTTATAAGGAACATTATCGTTGTGCGGAAAACGCCACTGACCATCTTCAGCAATTCTTGCTCCAATTAAATTACCTTCATTATCTTCAATTACCGAGCTGGTAGGGTTGTTAAATAATTCTGTTGGGAGAATAAAAGCATAAATAAATAATAAAATTATTACAATTCCATACTTTATTTTATGCTTGGAGATATGTTGAATTACTGTGTCGATTTTTCAAAAATAAGCATAAGTGTTACAACTAGTCCGACCACTTAAAGTGGTCAGACTAGTTGTAGTGCGAGAGCAATGTTTGATATTAAGAGGAAAATCTACAAAAGTAAAAACAAACTACGTCATGCTGAACTTGATTCAGCATCTCCAATAAACTGTGGTGCATTTAATAAGGAGATTCCGTGTCGAGCACGGAATGACGGAGCTTTTTTAGTTTCTAAATTTTTATTATCATTTCACGAAGCAGACTTTCAGTTTGCCAACCAAACCTATTGACTTCCAGTTTATAGTGGTTTAGTTTCTTTCTCTAAATTTAAATCCTCAAAGGTTTATGTCGCTAAACCACAAAAAACTTTGAGGATTTTCTGAAAAAATCAAACTCGTCCGACCACTTAAAG
>JBMYXB010000117.1:0-6972 GCA_049608005.1 Vicingaceae bacterium | reverse complement strand
GTCTGCTTCGTGAAATGCCTAGTGAAATACAGAAATAATACACAATTGATTCGTGCATTCGTGGCTAAAACATTTATAGAAACTAAAGTAACGGCAATCAAATTGCAGGGTTTTAACCTTTAAATTGATAATAAAACAATTGAATTGTTTATTGTTTATTCTTTTTTCTTTTTTCTTTTTTCTATCTTTAAAATTCATAAAAAACTATTCAAATGAAAAAACTATTATCTCTATTAAGCATATTTACACTTGTTTTATTTGTAATTTCTTGCCAAAATGAGCAAACAACTAATAAAGAGCCAATTGATAATGAGGTTATAAAAGTTGTAACTGATGATGAAAATGCCGAAATAACTGCAGCAGATACAAGCTCTACAGGTGTTTTTCAAGAAGAAGTTTTAGAAGAACCAGCAAATTTAAAAGAGGCTTTAAAAGCCAATGCTGTTTCAGCAATTGAAGAAGAAGGGATGTCTTTTTGTGATTGCGTAAAAAAGAACAAAAAATTAACCGACAAAATGATGAGTGATGATGCCACTGATGCTGAATTTGATGAAGTTATGGCTGAGTTGGAAAAAATGAAAACTGGTGAGTGTAAAATTATGTTTCCCGATCAAAATAATATTGAAGAAAAACAAGCACATCAACGTAAAGTTAATAAATGCTTGAAGTAAATTAATAGCCCCTCTAAAAAGAAAGCTTTCTTTGCCATTCTGATCAAGAAGTTGTCACTCAGAACAAAATCGAAAAGTTTTACAAAACCTCATTCTAAATGACATTCATTTTGATAAAACTTCTCATTAAAGTTAACCAAATACAATTCTTTTTTTGCCCTGGTAATTGCAGTATAGAGCCATCGTAAATATTCTACATTAACCATTTCATCGGTTAAATATCCCTGATCTACAAAAACAGCATCCCATTGTCCGCCTTGCGATTTATGGCAAGTAATAGCATAAGCAAACTTTACTTGTAAAGCTTGGTAATAAGGGTTTTTACGTATTAATTCATTTCTTTTTTTCCGATTAGGTTCATCAGCGTAATCCTCAGAAACAGCATCATATAATTCTCTAAACTTATCTGATGGCATAGAAGGTGATTCTGCAAGAATGCTGTCCATTAAAACTTTAACTTCTAAATCAGCTTCATTTGGGTAGTCAATCATCCTAATGGTAAGATTGGCAAACCTAAAACCATACATTTCTTCTTCTCCTCGTATTTTCAATATTTCAATAATATCTCCATTGGCAATAAAACCAGCTTTAGCATCATCGTTTAACCAAAAATAATTGTTCTTCACCACCATCATATAATCTCCTGCAGCCAACTCATCTTCCAACCATTTTATACGAGCTCTTATCTGTAAATTAAAAAGATTTGCTCTTTTATTACTCCTGGTAATTAGCATTACATTATCATCTCCAAACCTACCATAAGCATCGCTCAAATCATCCTCCAACTCTAAGCCAGTAATCACTTTAACATCAGTTTTGTTTACTGAATTAAATAGAGGTAAATCTGTATTTGTTTGAGCAATTTTGTTTCTCAGGTAAGTAGCATTGGTTAAAACTTCAGAACCTTTACCTTGCCTTACAACTTCACTCAGTTCATTAAACTCTAAATTTAAATGATAAGAAGTGTATAAAAAATCTTCATCTAATGCAGGGCTTAATTCCATACCAACAGGTGGTAATTGAGCAGTATCGCCAATCAATATTAATTTGCAATTAATTCCTGAATAAACATACTCCATCAAATCATCCAAAAGACTTTTACTTTCGCCCCAATCTCTACTACTTAATGCTCCCCCATCACTAATCATAGAGGCTTCATCTACCAAAAAAACAGTGTTTTGAAATTTATTTTGTTTAATTGTTGCCCTTGTATATCCATCTCCACTGTTTTGAAGCTGATAAATCATTTTATGAATTGTAAAAGCTGGTTTATGAGCATAGTTAGAAAGCACCTTAGCAGCTCTACCTGTTGGAGCCAACAAAACAGAATCGAAATTAATAACAGACAAAGTTTTTACTAAAGCCCCAACTAAAGATGTTTTACCAGTACCTGCATAACCTTTTAACACAAATAAGTGTTTTTTAATTTTTAGAAAAACAAAATCGGTTAATTCTCCAATAACAATTAACTGGTTTTTAGTTGGCTCGTAACCAAAGTTATTTAATAATGATTTGTAAAACAGGTTTTGCATAAATTACCTCTTTTATAAGAAGTTAAGTTCTATCATATATTTAAAATTTACAAAAATATGGTTTCACTAAATTACCTTTTAATGGGCTGATTATACCTTTTGTTAAATAAAAAATAATATTATACTATTAAATTTACTTAGAGAGTTATTAAAGGAAAAAAAAAATTGTAGATTTGTGATAAATCGATTAATAATATATTTATGAAAATTGGAATTCAGCTTGGACTAGCAATATTAGCAGGTTTTATTGCTTATATGATTTGGAACAGTATTGACAGTAAAATTGTTTTAACAGAAACTGTTGAGCTAAGAAGAAATGTAGCAAAAGAAAGATTAACTCAAATTGGCGATGCTCAAATTGAATACAAAAAAATTAAAGGAACTTATGCCGCATCTTTTGATGCTTTGGTTGATTTTTTAGAAAATGACTCTATTGTACAAGTAAAAATGGAAGGTGAAGTGCCAGATAGTTTACTAGGAAAAGAAGCATTGGCTTTAGAAATGGGAATTATTAAAAGAGATACCACTAAAATTCCTGTTCGTGAAGAATTGTTTAAAGAAAACTTTAGAAGTATTGTAGATTCTATGTCTTACATTCCTTTTACTAATGGTAAACAATTTACAATTACTGCTGGAGCAATAGAAAAAAACAAAATGCAAGTACCTGTTTTTGAAGTTAAAACTGCTTTAACTGATTTATACATGGGCTTATCAACTGATAATGAAGGTTATGATATGACAGAATTTTTAGCTATTGGATCTATGGAAGAGCCAACTACTAACGGAAACTGGAACGATTAACTATTCTAAATACAATAAAAAAAGGATATGAAAACTCATATCCTTTTTTTATACCTTTACTTTTCTAAATGCCTCACATAAAACCACATATTAGTTTAATTGATAAATCTTATTCTAAGACCAAATCAAAACAATACAAACTATTTGTAGAAATTAGTGTTAATGGTTTAAAACAGACTATTTTTAATACCGAAAACAATACATTTATAGGTTTAGAAGAATATCAATTTTCTGATATTTATAATGATTACTCTTTGTTATCTCCTTTAAAAGAAATAATAGCAAATAATGCTTTTTATAAAAATGAATTTAATGCTATTTTTATAACGTTTGTAAACAACCGATCTACCTTAATACCCAATGCTATTTACAAAGCAGATAAGTTGGTTAACTATCACCATTTTAACTTTACTGAACAAGAAGAAGATTGCTTTTTTTCTGACCAACTAATTAACCTATCGGCCTATAACATTTATAGCATACCCGATTACATTACCAATTTATTTAGCAATTTTAACAACCTACATTTTAGGCATTTTTCTTCGGCACTTATTGAGTCAGCTTTGCTAAATGCAAAAAAAGAAAAATCACTATCTGCTGTACAGGTAAATATTTTACCAACTTCTTTTCAGGTAATTGCCATAAAAAATCAGCAATTAGAACTTTACAATTCTTTTACTTACCAAAGTAGTGAAGATTTTATTTATTATTTACTTTTTGTTTTAGACCAATTAAATATTAATAACGAAGAGGCTGCTATTACTTTAACAGGAGCAGTAGAAAAAAACTCAGTAATATATACTATTTTACATAAGTATATCCAAACTTTAAACTTTGGAAATCGTCCTAAAAACTTAAACTTTAGCTATATTTTTGAAGAAATTCCTACTCATTTTCATAACGCTTTATTAAACCAATTTTTATGCGAATAATTAGCGGAACACATAAAAGCAGAAGAATAATTGCTCCAAAAGGCTTACCTGCCAGACCAACAACTGATTACGCCAAAGAAGGGTTGTTCAATTTTATTGGAAATGAGTTTGATATAGACAAAAGCGATGTTTTAGATATTTTTGCAGGAATTGGTGGCATCACATTTGAATTTGCTTCTAGAGGAGCAGAAAAAATTGTTTCTATAGATCAAAATTCAGGATGTGTTAACTTTATTAAGAAAACAACAATGGAGTTAGGCTTTAAACAAATTCGAGTTTTAAAAAGTGATGCTTACCGGTTTTTAAAAAAATGCGACAGCCAATTTAACATCATTTTTGCAGATCCTCCTTACGATTTAAAAAACATTAATCAGATTCCTGAGTTAGTTTTTGAAAATAACTTACTAAAAGAAAATGGTTTACTTATACTTGAACATGATAGAAACTGGGATTTTTCTAGCAACCCTAATTTTATGCTTCATAAAAAATACAGCAATGTAAATTTTAGCATTTTTGAATATCAAAAAAAATAAAAAAATTCCGCAAAGCGTGTTAAAAAACACCTTCTAAATAAAGTAAACTTTCTTCAATCCTTAAGAATAACTAATGCTTTTAAACATATCCTATAAAAACATCTGGAAAATAGCACTTCCTATTATTATTAGTGGAGTTGCACAAAATGTTGTAACCGTAACCGACACTATATTTTTAGGAAAACTGGGTAATATTGAATTAGGTGCTGCTGGCAATGCAGGAATATTTTATTATGTTTTAGTGCTTTCTGGCTTAGGTTTTACAACAGGTACTCAAATTATTATTGGTAGAAGAAATGGAGAACAAAACTATTCTCAAATTGGTAAAGTATTTGACCATACTTTATACGTAATAGTTCCGTTAAGCATTTTACTCTTTGGCTGTGTTCAACTTTTTGCCCCCCAACTTTTAGAAAGCATAACACAATCTGAAAATATTTTAACTGCAGCTATAAACTTTTTAAGCTACCGTATTTACGGCTTATTTTTTGCCTTTATTTTAGGCTGTTTTATTGCTTTTTATGTAGGAACAACTAAAACAAAAATTCTGATTTATGTAACAGTAATAATGATGTTTGTTAATGTGTTTTTAGATTATTCGCTCATTTTTGGCAATTTTGGCTTTCCTAAAATGGGAATTAAAGGAGCTGCTTTAGCTTCAGTAATATCAGAAATAAGTGCACTTACCTTTTTAATACTATATACCCTTAAAAAAATTGATATTAATAAATATAAGCTTTTTAGGTTTAAAGATTTTGATAAAAGCATCGTTAAACGAATTACAAAAGTTGGTGGACCAATAATGCTTCAAAACTTTCTATCCATTAGCTCATGGTTTATATTTTTTATGATTATTGAAAAAATTGGAGAGCGTGAATTAGCAATTTCTCATATTATTAGAAGCATTTATATGGTTTTAATGATTCCGCTATTTGGTTTTAGCTCTGCTACCAACACTTTGGTTAGTAATTTAATAGGACAAGGCAATAGCGATAAAGTACTTACTTTAACTGCCCGAATAATCTTGTTAAGTTTAGCCTGCACCTTTTTAGTGCTTTTCTTTAATATTTTTATTCCCGAACAAATAATAGGTTTATATACCAATGATAACTCCTTAATAATTGAAGCCATAAATTCTTTAAATATTATTAGTGGTACTATGTTTTTCTTTGCTGTTTCTTACATTTTTTTTAGTGCTGTTAGCGGAACAGGAAACACTAAAACTGCACTTCTTATAGAATTTATTACAATTGCCATTTACATTGTTGCCTGCTATTACATTGCCATAATAAAACAATTAGATTTGCCTATTGTATGGTGTTCTGAATTTATTTACTTTGCTCTTTTAGGCATAATGTCTTTTGGATATTTAAAATGGGGAAACTGGGGAAAAGTTACTATTTAATGTTGTAAAATATTTTATAGTACTTTATCAGTTGTTCGGATAAAAATTTAACAGAACGCTAAAGCTGTTTAGCACCTATTATAAGCTTGACTTTCTCCTTAAAAACGCTATCTTCGCTAACACAATGTTAATTTCATTGAAAGTACGTTACCAGCTATTCGTATTAAAACACTCATATATCAGTAATTAACCTACTGATTTTTTGCTGAAAGCACACTTTCGGTGTACTTTTACACCAAAATAAACACTATGGCACGGCAAAGTATTTCATTCACAGAACCAAATGATGACTGGTTAAAGAGTCAAGTTGAAAATAAAGAGTATTCAAGTAAAAGTGAACTTGTAAACGACTTAATAAGACAAGCTAGAAAACAACAAAGACAAATTGACTGGATTACTTCCAAATTAGAAACTGCAGAAAATAGTGGGTTTACCAAGGACTCTAAAGAACAAATATTAGCTCAATCTAAATCGTTACTTAATGGCTAAGTACAAATTAAGTAATGTAGCTAAAGAAGACTTAATAAGAATTCATCATCACGGAGTTAAGAAATTTGGAATGCAACAAGCTGACAAATATTTTGATTCATTTTTCGCATATTTCGATATTATTGCTCAACGGCCATTTTCATTTGAATCAGTCGATTATATAAAAACAGGATATAGACATTGTCCTTGTGGATCTGACAACATATATTACCAGGTAAATAATGAAGTAGTTGAAATCATAACAATAATCGGAAGACAAGATTTGAAAAATATACTTTAAACAAAAACAGTTGGTAACAAGCTGTTATTAAAGCCAACTTTTCATTCTTTTCTTTGTTTACTATTCGTTCATAAATCTCTCTACAAGCCCTGTTATTCTTACAAGCATTAAAAGAACATAAAAAACAATAGATTGCGTAACTTTCTGTTCCCCACTTTACTTATCATACCTACCCCTAATTCAACTTGACTTTCTTCTTAAAAAACGCTATCTTCGCTTAATTCCGATAGCTATCGGAATAAGTTTCATTGAAACGCAATTAACAAGTACGTTGGCAGTCAGCATTGATAACAATTAAAATGGATAGAAATATGCAAACAAAAGTAAAA
>JBMYXB010000116.1:0-7194 GCA_049608005.1 Vicingaceae bacterium | reverse complement strand
AAGCAGACCTAGCAGTTGGTTCTGTTAAAATGGTCTTAGATAAATATACTAAAGGAGGTTGATCTAGTGTCCCTAAACCTTGACATAGCCCTTAATTACTTTCTTATAAGCCATTCTCTTTTTCTCTTTATGAGCCGTTTCTTCGTCAGGAAATTCCTTAATAATACTTCGTGGTTTATTCCCTATTCTTCCATACCTAACTTCAATACTGTTGCCATCCACTCTTATTTCCCAATATTTGTTACTCGTCTTACTGGAAAATTCGTATCTTTCGTATGGTTCATCTTCCTCTCTCGAAGATACATCTAGATTATTATCTGCATGAGATTCTTTTTGCTTAGTGTTGTCTTGGATATTTTCTAAAACATCATTCTTTTCTTCTGAGGTAATTAAGTCATCTAAATTCAGATCCGAACGTTCTTCCTCCCCACGAATAGTTTGCTCAATTTTTTCTAAAACACGTTCTGGTTTTTCAAACCAATCTTTACTATAAACAGTATATGTTTTCCATCCAAAAGCATTTAAAATATGTGGTTTTTGACAATACTGTTCAAGAATATTGTCATTTTCATAATGTGTCTTCTTGTCAATCAAAATACCTAAAACATACTTATCTTGCTTTTCGATTTCACCTGAATCTTTGGTCTTTTTAACAGCAATATCACACTTAAAATAGGATTGTCCAATAGATAAATTGACTTCATAGCCTTTTTTGATAAGCGCACTTGAAAGCTGTTCTATAACAGGGTTTGTGTTTATATCTTTTTCTTGGTCTTCGTGAGAGGATAAAGAATCCAAAACTCTATTAGACCCTTCTAATTCGCCATCAGATATATATTTGGCATAAGCAAGAAACTTTTTAAAGTAATTAGCACCTTCATTGTAATCGTTCTTAATTTCATGTGGCAAAATAGAGGTTACAATAACCATTTTTTTCTTTGCTCGTGAGAATATAACATTAAGCCTTTTCTCTCCGCCTCGTCTATTTATTGGTCCAAAATTCATTAACATCTTTCCTTTAGGGTTAGTCCCATAGCAAACACTCATAATAATGATGTCCCTTTCATCACCTTGTACGTTCTCTAAATTTTTAACAAATAACCCATTAAATTGGTCCTCATCCATGCGCTGATATTCTTGTTCCAAAAGAGTATCAAATTCTGAATCTTCTTGAGACAACCTTTCTAAAGCTAGTTCAATTTCAGATTGTTGATCCATCGAGAATGCGACTACTCCAATGCTTAATTTAGAGTCTCCTTTTAATAAATCTCTTACTAATTTGGCGATGTAATCTGCCTCATCTCGATTCTTTCTTTTATCATAAATGGCATTTTCTAAATAGCAAAAACTAATGCTTCTGTTTAATATGGAGTCTATTTCCACAGGATCATTAGTGTCTAAAATTGGAGCAATGGGTTCTATAGAAGATTGTAGAATGACATTGTCTGGTATGGTTAACAAACTTCTTTTATAGAATGCTGCATTACTAAAACTAATCAAGCTTTCATGCCTACTTCTGTAATGCCAACCAAGCATCACAGAAGACAGTTTTCTAGCTCCTTGATTTAGCAGACTATCGGCATCTAAACTAATCCCAATTTTGGACTCTATTTCTTCTTCCTCTTCGTCAACAGAAGTTAATGTACTGAAGAAATTTGTAGGTGGCATTTGCATTTCGTCTCCTACCACAATTGTTTGGTGTGTTCTAAATAGCGAGGGAACGCCTTCTTCGACAGTTATTTGGCTGGCTTCATCAAAAATAACAACATCAAAAACTTCTGGATCTATTGGCATGGTATCAGAAACACTTAGTGGACTCATTAGCCACACTGGTTTCAATACCGTCATTAAAGAATTAGCCTCGCTTGATGCAAGTTCTCTAATGGACTTATATCTCATCGATTTTCCAAACTCATTTTCTAAAATACGCCTTGCAGCATTGTAGGTTTTTTTACTAACTTTTTCATCGCTAGTAAGTTGAGCAGCTACAGATTCTGTAATTCTAATTTTATCTAAAAACTTTGCTCTTAGTTTAGATCTAATGGCATCTACGTTGCTTTCATAATATTTTGAAAGAAGCGCATTAATTGTTGAGATACTTATTCGTAACTCACCTTCATCCATTTCTGAAAATTGTCTTTCTTTCTCATAAATAGAATTTAAACTTTTGTAAGCCAAATTATATTCAAAATCTATGATATCCCAAGATTTAGAGAATAAACAAGCTTGCATTTCAGAGCTAAGGGTATGTCCTTTTTCAATAAATGGTAGAAAAGCGGAAAGAGAGTTAAGGTTACTCTCACTTTTTGCTAATTTTTCTTCAAGTTTTTGTAAACTAATTTTGCTGATGTCACCAAACAGAAGCGTTGCATCAGTTACAAGAGAAGAAAAATTTTCATCGAAATTAGAAAGCAATTTTAAACCTTCCTTGTCGGCAATCAATGTCTGTAAAATTGAATCTGTTTTTTCTTGTTGTTCTAGAATCCAAGCATAATCTTTTTCCCAATGCTCTCCCAAACCGAAATTGCTTTTTAGGTCGTCAATATAGTTTAGAATTGTCTCTTGCGCCGTGTACTCCTCCGCAAGATTATTTAGAATATGTGAAACTTCTGGCTTTATGACATGTGCATCAAAATTATAGATTCCAGAAATTTGTGATTTAAGTTTATAATAAGTAGGGTTGATGTATCTAAAAATGCTTTTAGATAATCTATTCCATTGATTTACAGCTATTTTTGTTTCTTCTTTGCTCAATTTTGAAATCCAATAACTATTTACTTTTCCTAAATCTATTGTTTTGTTTTGAGCAGATTCTATATCCTCTTTCGCTTGGCTTAAAGACATCGCATCAGAAGAATTTTTTACTAAAACTTGAAGCTTGTCGCGACTAAAAAATGGTTTTACTTTCTGAATTAATTCGTATCTTTTAATCCAATCTTGCAATAGAAAGTTTTCCGTGTTTTCAATATCTAAATTGTCAATCAATTCATTGAAATCATCTAAAAGTCCAATACAACGTTTTGCTTTTTTATGAACAATGGCTTTTGGCTTGGCTTCATGGATTAGATTTTCTGACAGCTGAGCCAAAGGATAATCAAGTATAAACCGACCTAAGTTATTTGTTTTTAGTGCCTTAAACCAATCTATTATCCAGTTCCTGTTTTCTTTCCATTCTTTATAGTATGGAAAAGAAATCATATCTATTTCATCTGGCTTCTTTCTATTTTTTCCTGTTGAATGTAGGACTTCAAAAAGTTCTAAAGGAGCAATATCTCCTTTTTTCATATTGGAATGAAAATAGTTTAGTTTCTCTAAATGGCTTTTTATTGTGCCAATAATTTGGTCTCTTTTATTTTCTATTTCTATGCTATTGAACTCGTCTTTTATAAAGCTTTCATAAGTCTCTTTTAAGTTAGTAATGAATGCTTTTTTATCCGATTGCGAATCGTGAATTAAACAACATAGTTCATCCAAATCTTTGTTTTTCAAACGATGGAACACCACATCTAATGCGGCTCGTTTTTCACAAACAAACAATACTTTCTTGTCTCGAGCAATATAATCTGCAATGAGGTTCGTAATAGTTTGTGATTTCCCTGTTCCGGGAGGGCCTTGTATAATATAGCTTTCACCAGTTCTTGCTAATTCAATTGCTGCAGATTGGGTAGGGTCTGCAGCAATTATAGGGTAATTGCTTTTCAAATCACTAGATTCTAATGTGTTTACCCCTAATCTTTTTGGAAACTCACTAAAAAGCTGTTCAAATATTTTATCTTTAATATCAACATTTATAATTTCATTATAATCCCTAACAAGGCTCATTTTCCTATAATTGAAATTCCCCAAAGTCATATTACAGGTATCTACTTCCCAAATCATAGGATTAATTTCACCATCGTTATCATGGCTATAGAATGTGCGTACTTTTTCTTTTACGGCACTGTTTTTCTTTGGATTTAAGTCTTCGTTTATAATATATTCTAAAGCATTATTCTTGCTTTTTATTACTTTTTCAAAAATTTGTAAACCTAAAGGTTGAAATTCCTCTTTTTTATATGAATAGTCAAATGATTTGAGATGTATTCCTTTCGTTTTTTTGTGAAGCTTCTTTGCTCTCAGATTAAAGCTCTTTTTGGCAATACTATGGACTAACTGAATACTTGGATTTTTTCTCCACTCTAAATTTATACCAGTTCCTCCTTTTGCTATTTGTGCCTGTATTGATTGGACTAATTCATCAACACTTGTATTGTCCAAATCAATATAATCTGGCAAAGAAATGTCATACAAATCTTTTAAGTAATTACTTAAAATTGGATTTATTTCGGCTTCGGTATTAGGAAAATGCAATACATATTGGTCTTTTACACCTTTCTTTTTTACGATGTCGGTTGGTAGCAACAATAAAGGTGAGGTAATTTTTTCTTCTCTATCTTCTTTAAAATTATACCAATGCAAAAAAGCAATAACCGTTCTCAACTGACTAAAGCCATATTCGTTTTTACTTTTCCTAGCTTCTAAACGAATCTTATTTAATGTAGGCGTCAGAAATCTGTTTTCATTGAATTCTAAAAAAGAGTTTAATACAAGTTTTTGTTTATCTACAATGTTCTTTTTTATGGTGTTACTCCAGAAAATAAGGTCATTTTCTCTAACGTTTTTATGGTCCAATAAAAGGGGAACGGAACTAATAGTTAGATTCAAAAAACTTTGCCTTTCTTTAAAATAAAGTAATTTGTTTCTTCTACTGGTATCAAAAAGCCGATTTTTAAGCTTACTCAATATCCAATGGTTACGTTTTGAAACATCTTGATTCCTAAACCCTTCAGTTTCCGTTAAATCGACATAGTGTTCTGGGTTGTAGGCTCTGTAATTTTTAAATTTTGTAATAACCTCTTGAAGGTTTGACGTTCTATCTTCTCGATATAAAGAAGTCATTTCAAACAATACATTCAAAATGGTTGGATGCAAGTGTTTATTTAAGAAGTATAAACTCTTTCTATTTGCTTGAAACACTTCTAAATCATCCTTTTCCCTAAGGTCTAAATTAAAAGCAAGGCTAATAAAAAGCTGTCCTAACTGGAAAATATCTGTCAAAGGATCGTAGTGCTCTTTCTCATGCTCCCAACATGAGTAGTTTAACAGGTACTTAGGCTTGTCTAAGCTTGCAGGTTCTGTAGCACCTTCACTATTTTTTTCAATGGATAAGCTCTTTACTTCAACATGGTTTTTATCCAAATCTGTAAATTCTTCTACATTATCAGTTATCTGTAGAACTCCAGTTTCCTTTGGTTTAATAAACAGTTTATTAGGAGAAATCAAATATGGTTTTGGTTCTCCTGTCAAAATTAGATTTGACCCATTAAATTTGATTCTATCTATATGCACAATATGACCACAAAGTTGCCTTTCATGTAGAAGGTTTAATTCTTCTACAAGCGGAAGGCAATACGCAATAAAATCTTGTGATTTGATGCTTCCATAGTCTTTTACTTTTTCCAATAAATCAAAAAACGATTGTTCTTCTGTGCTCATATCAATCATTATAAATACTATCTTCTTTTGATTCTTTAATGTCTTGTAAATCCTTTAGAACAGTTTCTTGCATCAACTTAAATGCTCTGGAAGTTAACTTCAATTCTTTACGTACTATTTTCTCAAACTCGTTTTTAAGACCTAATAATTCCGCAATCTCCAAAGAATGCCCTAATGGAACGCCTTCCATAGCCTCATCTACTTTAGCAAAATCTAAAAGCACATAAGACAAGAAATTCTTTACCGATGGCTTACTGCGTTCTATTTTCTCAACAAGATTGTCTACCTTAAGTTCCTCAGGCTTTCTATAAAATGAATTAAAGTATTGATTGCATAAATTTACAACAGCTGAACTATTCATCCATTTTGGCTTTACCACTAATTGAAGCAATTCATGGGTAAGATTTTGCATGTCATGTTGTTCAAAAATATCTAAACTATCTAAATCCAAATCTCCCTGAATCATAGCTTCTACATTCTCAAAATAGGTCTTGCTTTGATTTGCTCTTAGTTGTAGAGCAACACTTCTAATATAAGATTCTGGATGACTGTTGTCTAGAGTTGATTCCTTGTCTCTGTTTAAAATTTCTTTTGCTTGTTGCAAATAACTATCTGCATTCACTTGTGTGAGTCCTGTATTCAGTTTTACTAAAGTTCTTATAACAACCTTATGGTCTTTACATACATGAAGAGCTCCTGCATCACAAAATAATTCCATATATAATTGAAAAATTCGAGCAGTTTCAATTATGGCATTTTCACTTCTGCTGTCATTGGCAAGTGCCAAAATAATTCTTTGCGTATTTTCGTATTCTTCGTTTTCAATTTTATAGAATAAATAATGACTCAGTTCATGTGCAATTAAAGCTTTTAGTTCTTCTTTGGAAAGCAAAGAAAGGACTCCTCCAGAAAACACAATATGTGCTTCTTTTTCCACTATAATTATTCCTGCATTTAATTGGACGCTATTATGTTCTTGGTAATAAGTTACCTGCGTATCAATTGCCAAAGACGCACAGACCTCTTTTGTTGTAGAATACAATTCCTCATTCGAATTTTCATCCAAGCGATAGGTGTTTTTTAGAAGTTCCGATTTTAGTTCTTCTATCTGCTCTTCTTTAATATTTTTTTGAGCAAACCATTCCCACGTTTTGCTTCTGCTTTTGAAGTGATCTCTTAGCTTTTTATGGTACGTAAAAGGTTGTAATGCAAAGTTGTTATTTTCCACAGTTGTGTTCTTTTTGGATACAAATTTTAAATGACACCTAAAATAGAATAAGATGTTGGATTATTCTAATCTTTAATTATTATATCTGTAAAACTCTCTATTTTTAAAGCTCAATGTTTTACATATATTTAATAATTAGTGAGTGTAATGATTCTAATTTCTTGAATTAATTTCATTACACAGAAATACACCAGCCTTTTCCAATATTTCCAAACTCACTTATTTTTCGCTCACTTTTCTTTGCAACTATTTCTTCCATTTGCTGTCTGGAAATAAAAAACTTGGTGTTTTTAAGTTTCGGAATAGATTAATCGGAAGCTGGATTATCGCAATCTATAGTGCTATTTACACGAATCCAATTGCCAATATTATCTTCCTTAAGCCATCAACCGTTCAATCTCATCAATCTCTAAAGGAATAGAAGCCATCAA
>JBMYXB010000115.1:0-7336 GCA_049608005.1 Vicingaceae bacterium | reverse complement strand
CGCTAATTTATCTGACACACAATAAAAATCTAAGATGTAATTGCCTACCGAAAATGTTCTTCTTAGGCATTCTCAAATATAATTAAAAACTACTAACTCTTCCCTTTTTTTAGGGGAAGTACCCGAAGGGTGAAGGGGTAAAAACTCAACAACTATTTAACCTAAAAACACCCCTCTGTCTTGCAGACATCTCCCCTTTAAGGAGAGAAGTATTTGATTAAAGTTTTTTGAGATTACGGGTCAAGCCCGTAATGACGTGCTGCTATTATTTAGCCGCTTCATTTTTGTTAGCTAACTGCCCACAAGCAGCATCAATATCTTTACCTCTACTTCTACGCACATTAACAATTAGGTTAAATGTATTTTCTAAAAAGGCAGCAAACTTGTCTGTTTTTTCGGGGTCTGCTTTTAAAAATTGAACATCATCAACAGTGTTATATTCAATAATATTGATTTTACATGGAACTATTTTGGCAAAAGCTGCCAAGTCTTTCGCATCTTCTAAAGAATCGTTAAAGTCTTTAAAAATGATGTATTCAAAAGTAACTCTTGAACCCGTTTTTTCGTGAAAATAAATTAATGCTTCCGATAACGCCTCTAAAGTGTTAGAATCGTTAATAGGCATTATTTCACTACGTTTTGCATCTGTTGCCGCGTGTAATGAAAGCGCTAAATTAAATTTAACATCATCATCTCCTAATTGCTTAATCATTTTAGCAATACCAGCTGTAGATACAGTAATTCGTTTTGGCGACATACCCAAGCCTTCATCAGAAGTGATTTTTTCTATGGATTGTAGCACGTTTTTGTAGTTCAATAACGGCTCTCCCATTCCCATATAAACAATATTGCTTAATGGGCGTTGGTAATGTTGTTCTGCTTGGTTTTTTATGATAACTACTTGATCAAAAATTTCTTCTGCATCAATATTTCTTAAACGATCTAATTTCCCTGTGGCACAAAAAGCACAACTTAAACTACAACCAACCTGACTAGAAATACAAGCAGTCATTCTACGTGGGGTTGGAATTAAAACACCTTCAGTAATTTTACCATCGTAAAGCTCAAAAGCATTTTTAATGGTTCTGTCTGCACTTACTTGCTTTTCGGCAACACCAACAGCATTAATCGCAAAATTTTCGTTTAACATTTCTCGTAATGACAAAGAAAGGTTACTCATCTCATCAAAAGATGTTGCTCCTTTTTTCCAAAGCCATTCATAAACTTGTTTTGCTCTAAAAGTTTTCTCCCCTTTTTCTACAAAAACAGCAGTTAACTCCTCTTTTGATAATACGCGTATGTTCTTTTTTACTGACATGATGGTGCAAAATTACGATTACTTTAACTCATTCAGCCCTGTCACCCTCCTTAATCCTCCCTCAAGGGAGGAAATTCTCCCCTTAAGGGGAGTTAGAGGGGTGAAAACCGTAATTTTATCAAATGAAAAAAATTTCAGCTGATTATATATTTCCAGGGAATGCTTCCCCTATTAAAAATGGTGTTGTTATTTATGATAGTAAAGGAAGAATTGATGCTGTTCTTAACCCTGAAATTGATGCCATTAATTGGGATGATGTAGAAATATTTGATGGGTTAATTTGTCCCGGATTTGTGAATACACATTGCCACTTAGAATTGTCTCATCTTAAAGGAAAAATTAACGAAGCAACAGAATTACACGGTTTTGTAAAAGAAATTGTTGCGGTTAGAAACAATGCTTCCGAACAAGAAAAATTAACAGCAATAGATTTAGCCAACAACGAAATGATTGATAATGGAATTGTTGCCGTTGGAGATATTGCTAACGGCAACTCTACTTTTAGTTGTAAAGAAAAATCAGTTATCAGCTACCACACGTTTTTAGAAGTTTTTAGTTTAAATCCTGCTATGGCAAATGATGCTATTAACAATGCTAATATTTTAAAAAGTAGCTATCACAATAATAATATTTCTATTACTCCGCATTCACCTTATTCTTTATCGGAGGAGTTAAGTAGTATGGTTAACAACGAATCAGGAAATATTTTAACCATTCACAACCAAGAAACAGCTAGTGAAAATGAGTTGTTTTTAAAAAAATCGGGCAAGCTATATAATCAATTATCAAGCTTTAGCGAAGACATTAAAAACTGGGTGCCAACAGGTAAAAACTCCTTACCATCTTACTTGCCTAATTATAATTCGGATAAAAAAATACTGCTCGTACACAACACCTTTACTAATTCAGAAGATATTGCTTATGCAAAAGAATACTCTAGTAACATTTATTGGTGTTTTTGTCCGAATGCTAATGAATATATAGAAAGTAAACAACCTGATTATTCGCTTTTTAAAAATGAAAAATGTACTATAGGTACAGATAGTTTAGCTTCAAATTGGAGTTTATCGGTTTTAGACGAACTCAAAACAATATCTAAAAAAAATGCTACAATATCTTTAGAAACACTTATAAAATGGGCAACTTTTAACGGTGCTCAATTTTTAGGGTTTAATTTATTGGGAAGCATTGAAAAAGGAAAAACTCCAGGGTTAAACTTAATCACTAACCTTAATGGCATGAAATTGGCAGATAATTCTTCCATAAAAAAAATCATTTAGTACTTTCACAAAAAAAATAAACATTATGAAACATTTTAACATCTCTTTAATTGCAATTTTAATTTCTATTGCTTCTTTTGCTCAAACAACAGATACTACTGCAACACCTGTAGAAAACCCAAAAATAGTACAATTAAACACTAAAATAACTAGTTTGTTAACAGCTAAAGAAAAGTTAGTTGTACTTAACACTGAAATGAAGCAGAAAAATGAAGGTTTTAAAAAAGAATTAGAAAATCACAATACAGCAATTAAATCTGCTCAACGAGATATTGAAAGTAAAAATATTGAGTTAGCTGAAAAAATGGACAATGGAAAAAGCACCGCTAAAACAAGTAAAAAAAGAGATAAAATTGTTAAAAAATCTGGCAAGTTATCTGAAAAAGTAGAGAAATTAAGGGCAAAAATTAAAACGAATAATGCAAAAATTAAAAAAAACGATAAAAAGATTTTGAAAACAGATAATAAAATGGAAAAACTTAAAAATAAAGTAGCCAAATTGAAAGCTGTTTAATAACACAACTTATTTAAAAATCTAAAACGCCACCCGTTTAAACGAGTGGCGTTTTTTATACTCTCTGTATTTTTGATTTCTCGGTTATTTAAAATTACTTTATAAAAATTTCAGCAATTTTTAAATCTTCAACTGTAGTAATTTTAATATTAGTTCTATTGCCTTTAACTAAATTGATTGTTTCTCCAAGCTTTTCTACAACAGTTGCATCATCTGTAAACAATTTATCAAATGCTTGCTCGTAAGCTTTTAAAATTAGCTCGGATTTAAAACATTGTGGGGTTTGAACAATTTTATAACAAGACCTTGAAACAGCTTCGTTGGTTTTTTCTTGTTTAGAATAATGCCTTAAAGAATCTACTACTTCAACTACAGGAATTGCATTGCCTTTTTCTTCTGCATCTGCAAAACAACGCTTAATTGTTTCGGAACTTACTAAAGGCCTAACACCATCATGGATAGCAACAACACCCTGTTGTTTAACTAATTTTAAAGCATTTTTTACCGAATGAAATCGTGTTTTTCCGCCTTTTACAATTGTATGGCGAGGCTTCGGTAATTTATATTCATGAAAAAGCCTTTCCCAAAATTCTATTTGATTTTCAGGCAGGGCTAATATAATTTCTATGGATGGATCAGTTGCTCTGAACTTTTCCAATGTGTGCATTAAAATAGGTTTGCCAGCAAGTTCAAGAAATTGTTTAGGCATTTTAGCCCCCATTCTTTCACCTTTTCCTCCAGCAACTATTATAGCATATTTCAAACCAATCTATGCGTTTGTTAATTCATCCGAACTAAAAAATTCATCTGCACTTGCAGTAAAAGAATTTCCGTCAGGTTCAACTGTAGAAGCTGTTTCTACAACATTACCGTTAGATTCTTCCTTAGCTTCAGTTCTTGTTTCTTCTCTATTATTATTGTAAGAAGGCTTGCTATAAGATTCATCTTTTGGTCTTCCAATAGAACGAATATAAGCGTTTAACATTCGGTGAATTTTTTCAACAAACTCAATTAACTCATCAGCTTTTTCGCCTTCAATAAGTTCTCTTTCTTTTGATTTTATTACCCAACCTTTCGTTTTTAACAAATAACCTCTAGAGATATAACAATAATGTTTTTTGTCTTTAAAATTATATCTTCCATAACCTTGTGCAATGTTTCCAGATATAGCATCTGCTGCTTGAATAAAAGGTTTTCCTACGGTATCTTTGTTAAATCCTTCCCATGTATTTGCAATATTCCAAACTTCTTGTTCAAAGTTTAAACATTCTTGGTAAAGTTTTAAGTCTTCTAGTTTCATTTAAATTCTTTTAATATTAATAAGGCTTTCTTTTCTAATTAGATAATAAGCATTGCATCACCGTAAGAATAAAAGCGGTAATTTTCTTTAATGGCTTCTTTATATGCTTTCATTACTAAATCATAACCTCCAAAGGCAGCTGTCATCATTAACAACGTAGATTCAGGTAGGTGAAAATTAGTAATCATACAATTTGCCAAATTAAAATCATAAGGAGGAAAAATAAATTTATTTGTCCATCCATCAAACGTTTTTAATTCTCCTTCTGTAGAAACAGAAGATTCCATCACTCTCATAGAAGTTGTACCTACAGCACAAATTCTTTTTTTATTTTTTTTTGCATCATTTACTTGATCTACACATTCTTGAGGTATATGAATTTCTTCAGAGTCCATTTTATGTTTAGTTAAATCTTCTACTTCAACAGATCTAAAAGTTCCTAAACCAACATGTAAGGTTAAATAAGAAAAATCAATTCCTTTAATCTCTAAACGTTTTAATAAGTGCTTGCTAAAGTGTAACCCAGCAGTTGGTGCAGCAACAGCTCCTTCATTTTTAGCGTAAACCGTTTGATACCTTTCTGCATCTTCTGGTTCAACATCTCTAGTAATGTATTTTGGAATTGGTGTTTCTCCTAATTTTTCAATTATTGCCTTAAATTCTTCATAAGGCCCATCAAATAAAAATCTTAATGTTCTTCCTCTTGATGTTGTATTGTCAATTACTTCAGCAACTAAATCATCATCACCAAAATATAATTTATTTCCTATTCTAATTTTTCTTGCAGGATCAACTAAAACATCCCACAACAAACTTTCTCTATTTAATTCTCTTAATAAAAAAACTTCGATACGAGCACCTGTTTTTTCTTTGTTACCATACATTCTGGCAGGAAAAACTTTGGTATCATTCATTACCATTAAATCGCCATCATCAAAATATTCCAAAACATCTTTAAATTGTCTATGCTCAATTTCTCCTGTTTCTCTATGAAGTACCATTAATCTTGATTCTTCTCTTTCTGGAGCTGGTCTTTCAGCAAGTAATTCTTGTGGTAAGTCAAATTTAAATTTGGATAATTTCATGTTTGTATCTATTTTATTAGGGGTTTAATTTTGTTAACAAATTTAGCCCCCTTTATAAGTTGAATTTTGGCTGCAAATGTAACAATATATAACTCGAAAATCAAGCAATATATCTAATTAGATAAGTCCTCGTAAATAATTTATCCCAAAAAAAAGAGGTTAAAATTAACCTCTTTTCTAATTTTTATTTTTTGCCGTTTTTATTCGCTTTTTTAATGTAAAGCTCTAAAGCTCTCGTCATCGATGGTGATTCGGGTTGTGGTGCTGCTATGTCTATATTTAAGCCAGCTTCTTCTGCAGCTTTAGCAGTTGTAGGTCCAAACACCGCAATTCGTGTATTGTTTTGTTTAAATTCTGGAAAGTTTTGATATAAAGATTTTATTCCTGAAGGGCTAAAAAAGACTAACACATCATAATTAACATCACTTAAATCAGATAAATCGCTACAAACAGTACGGTAAAGTGTAGCTGCCTGAAAATCAATGCCGTTTTCGGTTAATAAATCTGGTATATTTGGTCTTAAAATATCTGAACAAGGCAATAAATATTTATTGCACTTATGTTTTTTAAGCAAAGGCATTAAATCAGCAAATCGTTGTTGCCCATGAAATATTTTACGTTTTCTATAAACAATATATTTTTGTAAATAAAAAGCGGTAGATTCTGAAATACAAAAATATTTCATATCATCTGGTACGGTAACACGAGCTTCTTCTGCTGCTCTAAAATAATGATCTACTGCATTTCTACTTGTAAAAATAACAGCATCAAAATCTAAAATGTTAATTTTTTGTTGACGAAATTCATTTTTAGGCACACCTTCTATATGAATAAAGGGTCTAAAATCTATTTTAACTTTGCAATCTGCTGACAAATCAAAATACGGTGACTTTTCTGTCTCTGGTTTTGGTTGTGATACTAAAACGTTTTTTACTTTCAACATTATCCTTTTCTTTTTTTATTCTTACACTTTTTTATTAGAAGATAAATATCTTTAACAAAATTGCAAGAGGTAAAATTTCGAGGCTGCAAATGTACACAATTATATAGAAATACGAAACACCTTTTGATTGCCCTATTTTAAAGAGCCTAATTAACCTTAAAAAGAATATTATTAACAGTATAGGTAAGGCCACAAAACACAATACTGTAGCAGTTTGTAAGGTTGTAAAATAAAACAGGCACAACAACGGAACAAAAACAACTCCTAGTAAATTGTTGTATAATGAAACATTAAAAACATATTCTGCTGCAATTGTTAAGTCATTAAATACAAACAACAGCAGTTTAGAAAATAAATATTTTACAATGTATGTTAAAGTTAAAAATGTAAAAATTAAAGTAAATCCATAAACCCCTTCAACAACAAATAAGTTAGTATTAAATAAATTTTTTAAATGATAAAGAAAAAGTGAGCTTGTTAATAGATGAATAATTGTAAAAAAAACATTTGATCGATGAAAAAAAACTTTTTCTTCTCTAGTAATTTCTTGAGCCACAGTATAGTTAAATAACGATTTTATTCCTTGAGAAAACCTATTATTACTAAACGCTTTAACAAAGCCCATTAATAATACAGCCAAAAGTAACAGTATTATTTGCCAATTGGCAATTTTAATTTGATGGAGAGTTGGATTAAACAACACTTTTGTTGGTTTTGATGTATGTGTCTTAATTTTTTTTGGCTGTCTAATTGGTAAAGCGGTATCACTAACGCCAAAAATAGTATCTGTTTTAGTTATGGTATCTAAATATGTTGTATCGGATGGCACGGCTACAAAAGTAGTAAAAAGTAAACGTCATTGCGAGGCACAAAGCAATCTTCTATTTAGAAGTTTA
>JBMYXB010000114.1:0-7338 GCA_049608005.1 Vicingaceae bacterium | reverse complement strand
ACATTAGCAATACTTCTTCTGGTCAATTTTAAATCTTGGAGTAGGGCAGACTTAACCCTTATAGTAAACAAATAGCTTTGTCTTGGTCCAAAAGGAATCCAGTTAAAAGTCATTTCCCAGCAGTGTAAATCTCTATAAATATCTACCGATGTATAAGAGAAATCTTTTTGTTCAAAATCCCAACCCGAACGCGCACCAATTTTCCATTTGTTGGTTAAACTAACATCTCCAGAAAAATTTAAGGTTTGAATTACCGTATGTTCATAAGCAGGTTTTGAATATCGTATGTTGTAGTTAACATTTAAAGTCCAGGGCACATTAAAATCTACAAATTCAGATGCGTTTGCTCTTATGTATTCTAATTCTTGTTCGGTACCGTAATTACTCTCTTTTTTAGCTGTACTTTTTTTACTTTTAAATGAAAATCCGGTTGCAAGGGCTGCTGAAGTTAATCTTCCAATCCTTCCATTTCTAGCATATTCTGTAGTATTTAAACGAACTACATTTCCAGATGCTGTAGTATCTATAATATATGGGTCAAAATTAGCCGAACCATTTAAGTTAATTTTTTTAATGTTGGTTCTCGCATTTATCACAATATCGCTCCAGTTTAACGAGTCAGCCATAATGTTGTAATTGGTTGAAACTCTAAGGGCTTCTAATAATTTTATTTTTGAATCCTTACCTAAACTATCCTTTCTATTTCTAACTTTCATTTCAAAGTTGTTCAAAACACTTAAGTTAATTAGTCCAGCTTCAGTTGCATTAGTAGTTCCGTAAATTCCTTCCTCAAAAATTGAATAGGTTATATTGGAGTCTCTTACAGCATCGTAATAAGATGTCATACCACTATTATTTTCTGGAGTGTAAGTAAATCCAACACTAGGAGTCATTACATGTCTAAACGCTTTAATAAAGTTACCTTTAAATTGATACATACCATATAATTTGGTTGTGGCGTTAGCTGAGAAGTTTAATTGATGTCCTCTTTCAAAACCATTTACTTTGGTGGTGTTAACGGTACTGTCATTTGTATTAAATTCTTTTCTAACAGATTGTAAATACCATATGTCGGCAAAGTTTAAAGCAGGATTAATTGTAAAGTGTTTTAATACTTTAAAAGAAGTGCTAAGAGGAACTGCGTGCTTCATTCCGTGCTGAAATTCATCTTGCAATAAGTTTAAATTTCTTGAACTAAATAAACTATCAGTGGCAGTTACTTCATTTTTAGCATTCATAGAATAGCTTATTCCAATCTTTTCATAGAGTTTCTGTTTTCCAATGGTTGTTTTTCTTTTGAAAGGGTAAAGTCTGGCAACGTTAAAGGCAACTTCAGGTAAACGAACAGTAACTGTTTTACTTTGTGTATTCTGACTGTGATAACCGTTTAGTGTTAGGCTAAAAGGTTTTCCTGCCCAAGATTTTTTGTAAGAAACATTTGAATTAAAAGAAGTGGTTAAATATTGGTTACCTGAACTGTTAAAATTGTTGGTGTAATTTTCACTGTTACCAAAATTTACATTAGCAGAAAAAATACTATTAGGTTGTGCTTTAGGGTCTTGAGTGTGATTCCATTTTATAAAAAAGTTCTCTGTTTGAGAAAAGCTAGGATACTCTTTGAGTCCGTTTTTAAAAACAGAAAAATTAGTATTTAACGCTCCGCTGTATTTGTACCGTTTTTTATAGTTGGTTAGCATATTTCCAGCCCAACTTCCTTTTGAATAGAAATCTCCAGTAATTTGTGTGCTTAAATTATCGCTAATGGCTGCATAGTATCCGCCACCTAATAAGAAAAATCCATACTGACCACTTTCTCCAAAAGTTGGAATGATAATTCCTGATTTTTGTTTGGTTGAATTGGGAAAAAATCCAAAAGGAATTCCAATTGGAGTAGGTACGCCTTCAATAACCAAGTTGGCAGGACCAGTTACAATTTTATCTTCAGGAATAATTTTTAATTTATTCGCGCTAAACCAATAGTGTGGATGTCTTAAATTACAGGTGGTGTATTTTCCATGTTTAATGTAAAGGATGTCGTCTGGTGTTTTGTAAATCTTTTCGCCATGTATGTAATTTTCTCCCTCATGGGTAACAGCATCAACAATTAAACCTTTTTTGGTATTAAAATTATATTTCATTTCATGAGAGTTCACTTTAGAACCTTTTTCTGTGAAAACAGGTTCACCATAATATTTTCCAGTTGAATCTTGTTTTCCTTTGGCAGATACAATATTGGAGTCCATGTCAATTTCAATATTTTCAGCTTTCAGTTCTATATCTTCATAATAAACCTCTGCTTCACCAAACAAATAAACCTTTTTACTTTTCATGTCAATTCGAATAGAATCTTTAGCTAGATATTTAACAGGGTGTTCTAAAGCATCGGGGGAATTTAGGGTGTCAACACTAACTTTTTTAACAGTTGAACTATCATTTTTTAGTGTGTCGTTGATAGTAAGGTTATCATTTTTTAAGTTAGGAAGAGTTGGTCCTGTGTCATTTTGGGCATTCCCTAAAATAAAGCAAAACAATAGTGAGCAAGCAGTTATTGCTTTATATAGATATTGTGTCTTGGTATGGAACTTGTAAAAGGTCAAGAAGCTAATTTCCTATCATTTAGTTGAACATGACTCTTTTTTAGATGAGAATTATTAACATTAAAGTTGTGATAATTAACTGTTTTTTAAGGGGCAACAAAGCTAAAAAAAATAACATTTGTGATAGTAAATAGTGTGTTTTTAACATTATAATAACTTTAGTATGATAAAACGTATTGTTGGTGGTTTTCTTGTTGTGTTGGGATGTTTCTTTTCGGAAGAAATTTTTGCGCAAAATAAATCAGATTTTTTTGGTGTAAAAACGGTGTGTATTGATGCAGGACATGGAGGACATGACCCTGGTTGTCATGGTGCAAGTGCTAAAGAAAAACATGTGTGTTTAGCAATGGCGTTAGCTTTAGGTAAGCATATTGAAGAAAATTTTCCGGATGTAAAAGTGGTTTATACCCGTAAAACTGATGTTTATTTAAAGTTATGGGAGAGAGCTGCAATAGCAAATAAAGCTAAAGCTGATTTATTTATTTGTATTCATGCCAATGCAAACGATAATAAAGCAGCTTTCGGTACTGAAACTTATGTAATGGGTTTACATAAATCAGAATCAAACTTAAAAGTTGCCAAAAGAGAAAACTCATCAATTTTATTAGAAGAAGACTATAAAACAAAGTATAGCGATTTTGATCCTAATTCTCCAGAATCATACATTGTTTTAACTATGCGTCAAGATGCATTTATTGATCAGAGTTTGAATTTTGCAGCAAAAATTCAAAAACAATTTAAGGAAAGAGTTGGTAGAAAAGATAGAGGGGTTAAGCAAGCTGGGTTTTTGGTGTTACACCAAACCAATATGCCTAGCGTATTAATTGAAACGGGCTTTTTAACCAATAAAGAAGAAGAGGCTTTTTTAGCGTCTAAACAAGGGCAAAGCTATATGTCTTCAGCAATTTACAGAGCTTTTAAAGAGTATAAAAAAGAGATTGAAGGTAAAGATTTGGAAAAAGTTGATGCTCTTGAAGAGAAAGAGACTGATGAGGAAGTTAAGCCAAAAGTGGTTGATGCTGTGAAACCGAAAACAAAAGAGGAAATCAAAAAAGAGAAAAAAGAGAAGAAAAACAATAAAGAAAGTAAAGAGGTAAAGGGAGTTGTTTTTAAAGTTCAGTTTGCAACATCATCTAAAAAGTTAGAATTGCTTCCTCAAAATTTTAAAGGAATTAAAAATGTAGAAATTTATAAAGCAGGAGGCTTGTATAGGTATGTGGTTGGTAAAGAAACGAATATGAATGATGCTAATGAACTTCAATTACAAGTGAGAAATAAAGGGTATAAAGATGCTTTTATTATTGCTTTTTCAGATGGTAAAAGAATCTCTGTTAGTCAAGCACTTAAACTACAGCATTAAAACCATATTTTTAAAACTTGTTAGTTTAGTTCGCTTTATCGATATTTGTAACTTATAAATTTTTAGATGAAAATATCCAAAGAAGTTAAGGTTGGTTTTGTTTCTATTTTTGCGATAGCATTATTAGTGTGGGGTATAAATTACCTTAAAGGAACTAACTTGTTTTTCAAAAGTACTAGCGTTTATGCTATTTATCCCAAAGTTCCTGGTTTAGCAGTTTCTTCACCAATTATAATTAACGGGGTGCACAGTGGTGTGGTAGATGATATTTATTTTCATTCTGACAAATCTAGTCGTGTAATTGTTAAATTGAATATTTCTGAAAGTGGTTTGAGAATTCCTAAAAATTCTATTGCTGAATTAATCAGTACGGATTTTATGGGATCTAAAGCAATTGGATTAAAATTGGGAAATTCTTCTGATGATTTAGAAAGTGGGGATACATTGCAATCTCAGTTTGAGGTGTCTATGTTAGAAGATTTTAGTGAGCAAATGTTGCCAATTAAAGATAAAGCAGAGAATTTGATGTTAACAATGGATACAGCAGTTGTTGCACTAACCGAAACTTTAGGAAACTTAAATGGAATGTTTACTGAACAGAATAAAAGGAACTTATCTTCAGCTTTGGCTAATTTAAAAACAACTTTGGCTGGTTTTGAAGAGTTATCAAATACCTTAAATTATACTGTTAAAAACAAAGTGAATCCAACCATGGATAAATTTGGGAGTTTAGCAGATTCATTAAAAGCTTTAGAAATTAATGAAACTTTAGCTTCAGCTCAATCGGCATTGGATAATATGTCAGCTGTTATGGACAAGATGAATAAAGGAGATGGTACAATGGGTAAATTAATGAATAATGATTCGTTGTACAATAATTTAACTGGAGCAACCCTACAAATGGAAGAGTTGTTAGAAGATATTAAATTGCATCCTAAAAGGTACTTTAGAGTACTTTCAAGAAAAGAAATTCCTTACAAAAAAGAAGATTAACAATTAGTATATGAATATTTCAATCATTGTTTTTATTGTTTTAATTGTAGCATCAATAGGGTTGTTTGCTAAAAATATAAAAACAATTATCCGTAACATTAAATTAGGTAAAGATTTAGATAGAAACGATAACAAAGGTGCTCGTTTTAATTTAATGGCAAGAGTGGCATTCGGTCAATCAAAAATGCAAGCTCGTCCTGTAGTAGGAGTTTTACACTTTGTTGTTTATGCAGGATTCATAATCATAAACATAGAAGTATTAGAAATTGTTTTAGATGGACTCTTAGGAACTCATCGTTTATTTGCACCATTAGGAAGTTTATATACAGGGTTAATTTCAGTTTTCGAAATTCTGGCGTTATTAGTTTTAGTGTCATGTTTAGTATTTTTAGTAAGAAGAAATATTTTAAGAATTAAACGTTTTTTTAGTCCTGAAATGGAAGGTTGGCCAAAAACAGATGCTAACCTTATTTTAATTACCGAAGTACTATTAATGAGTGCTTTTTTAATTATGAATGCTGTTGATGCACAATTACAAACTTTAGGAAGCGAACATTATACGCAAGTGGGTTCTTTCCCAATTAGTGGTTTGTTAGAAGGTGTTTTTGCCTCAATGTCAGAAAGTAGTTTAATACTATTAGAAAGAGGATTGTGGTGGTTTCACATCATAGGGATTTTTGCTTTCTTAAACTATTTACCATATTCAAAACATTTCCATATTTTATTGGCATTTCCAAATGTGTTTTACTCTAAATTAACCCCTAAAGGACAGTTGCCAAATATGGCTGCAGTTAAAAAAGAAGTAGAGTTAATGTTTGATCCTAATGCAGACCCTTATGCTGCACCACCAGAGCCAGTTGGAGAGCCAGAACGTTTTGGCGCTAAAGATGTAACGGATTTAACTTGGAAACAATTAATGGATGCTTACACTTGTACTGAGTGTGGTAGATGTACTGATGTTTGTCCGGCAAATAAAACAGGTAAAGCTCTTTCTCCTCGTAAAATTTTAATGGATACAAGAGATCGATTAGAAGAGGTAGGAAAAGGAATAGATAAAAATGGGAAAGATTATGATGATGGAAAATCATTATTGAGAGATTATATTAAGGAAGAAGAGTTGTTAGCTTGTACAACATGTAATGCATGTACTGAAGCTTGTCCTGTCAATAATGATCCTTTATCTGTAATTGTAGATTTAAGGCAATATTTGATAATGGAAGAATCTAAAGCTCCTGCTGAATGGACTGGGATTTTTACCAATATTGAAAATAATGGTGCTCCTTGGCAATTTGCTCAAGCTGACCGTTTAAAGTGGAAAGACGAAGAGTGAGTTAAAAGTTGAAAGTGAAAAGTTACACTTTACAAACTTTGGACTTTATAAACTTTATAAACTATTATAATGAGTGAATTAAAAGTGCCTACAATGGCAGAGATGATGGCTTCAGGTCAACAACCAGATGTTCTTTTTTGGGTAGGTTGTGCAGGAAGTTTTGATGATAGAGCTAAAAAGATTACTCGAGCTTTTGTTAAGATATTAAACAATGTAGGGGTGAATTTTGCTGTTTTGGGAACGGAAGAAAGTTGTACTGGAGATCCTGCAAAGCGTGCTGGAAATGAATTTTTATTTCAGATGCAGGCAATGGGAAATATCCAAGTGTTAAATGCTTACGAAGTTAAAAGCATTGTTACTACTTGTCCGCATTGTTTTAATACGCTTAAAAATGAATACCCAGAGTTAGGTGGAGATTATGAAGTAAAACATCACTCAACCTTTTTACAAGAGTTAATTAATGAAGGAAAACTATCTGTAGAAGGAGGAGCTTTTAAAGGAAAGAAAATTACTTTTCATGACCCATGTTATTTAGGAAGAGCTAATGATGTTTATGAAGCTCCTCGTGATTTAATTGAAAAACTAGATGCTGAGTTAGTAGAAATGAAGCGATGTAAATCAAATGGTTTATGTTGTGGCGCTGGTGGAGCTCAAATGTTTAAAGAGGCAGAAAAAGGTGATGAAGAAATTAATGAGAGAAGAACAAAGCAAGCATTAAAAGTCAGTCCGGATATTATTGCTACAGGTTGCCCATTTTGTATGACAATGATGACTGATGGAGTTAAATTAAAAGAGAAAGAAGCTGAAGTAAAAGTTTTTGATTTAGCAGAATTAATTGCAGAAGCTAAAGATTTATAAAATGGAATACCTACAATACCCTGATAATGCAAAAGTTTGGATTTACCAAAGTAGTAAGCATTTTGATAAAGATGAACTAGATTATTTAAAAGTTCAATTAGATGATTTTACTTCAGAATGGGAGTCACATGGAAGTATGTTAAAAGCTACTTTTGAAATTGTACACGATTTATTTGTGGTAATTTTTGTTGATGAAGAAG
>JBMYXB010000113.1:0-7531 GCA_049608005.1 Vicingaceae bacterium | reverse complement strand
GGGTTAGCTCCAGTATTGAATTTTTCTTGAATATATTCTTGAGAATTTTTAAGGATAACAGGAGTTAACTTTACGTTACCAGGTTTATATACTCCGTGTACATTACCAAATGATGCTGCAATTGTAAACCTGTGACTTACCTTAGATAATTCTTCATATGCGAAAGCAACCTCTTCTGGTTGTGTGTATAATAAATTGTTGTCAATATCTGTGTTATCTACACCATCTTCTTCACCACCAGTAATACCTAATTCTATCTCTAAGGTCATACCAAGTTTATCCATCCTAGCTAAATACTGCTTGCAAATTTCAATGTTCTCCTCAATTGGTTCTTCCGATAAATCTATCATGTGAGAACTGTAAAGAGGTTTTCCTGTTTGCTTAAAGTGTTCTTCGCTGGCATCCAGTAAACCATCAATCCAAGGCAATAATTTTTTAGCAGCATGGTCAGTGTGTAAAATTACAGGAACGCCATAAGCTTCGGCTAATAAATGAACATGCTTTGCTCCAGCTATAGAACCTAAAATAGCAGCCTGTTCGTTTTCATTACTTAAACCTTTACCAGCATTAAACTGACCACCTCCATTAGAAAACTGAATTATAACTGGTGCGTTTAATTCTTTAGCTGTTTCCATAACTGCATTTACAGAATTATTACCTACAACATTAACTGCTGGTAGCGCAAAATTCTTAGCTTTAGCTAGTTCAAATACTTTTTGAATATCATCTCCGGTTACAACACCAGGTTTTATTGTTCCACTCATTCTAATTTGGTTTTAGGATGACAAATTTACTATAAAAATGATTTTATAATTAATTTGTTTAAAAGTTTATAACAGGTAAAATGTTAATGTTGTTAGAAAGGATAACCAATACCTAAGTTAAGGGTAGGTTGTTTCCAATTTAAATTAAATTTTTCTGGAGTATCACTACCAGGGTCTTTTAGTTTTGCAGCTAAATCAAATCGAATTAAAAAGAAACTAAAATCTAATCTTAATCCCACACCTGTTCCAATAGCAATATCTTTCCAAAATTTATCAGCTTTAATTTCTGCATTCGGTCTATTACTGTCTTCAGATAAAATCCAAATATTACCTGCATCAATAAAAGCCGCAGCTTCAAAAAGTTTAGTAATATCAAACCTATACTCAAGATTTCCTTCAATTTTTAATTCTCCAATTTGATTTAATGAATTTTCTGACAAACTATCAGATAGTGTTCCTGGTCCTAAAGATCTGGCTTGCCAAGCTCTAATTCCATTTGCTCCACCACCATAATAACTTTTGTCAAAAGGTAAAACATTTAAATTTCCATAAGGTTTACCAACACCAATATTTATCCTTTTTACTAATGAAGTAGATTTTGTTTGTCCATAAGCTCTAAAATCAAAATCAGTTTTCACATATTGAGCATACCTAATATTAAATATATTATGACTTTTTGTGGTTGGATTATCGAAAGGCTTATTTGTTAAGCTGTATATGCCAGACTGAATATTACCGGCAGCCTCAAAATTAAATTTAAAGTAAATAAAGTTGGTTATCTTATTTATACGTTGATCGTTATATACAAGACTGTAGCTTGTTGCGTTAATAAAATGATCTTGAAAACTATTTAAAATAAAGGGATTGGTTTCGTTATTTAGTTTTGTTTGAAAAGATGAAGTAGGGCTTAAGTTGACAATACTAACATCTATAGGGTTAATAAAGTGCTTAATAAAACGAGATCCATTCCAAAAATATCCGAAAGATACTTGGGTTAAATTTCTTTCATATTCAGGTCTTTTTTGGAAATTTAACAAATACCTTAAATTTGTTTTAGGATTCATTTTTCTAGAAAATTTTTCAAGATTAATTGGAAGTAAAAAACGAGGGAATTTCAAGTTAACTTCAGGACCAAATTCAAGAGTATTAAATGCACCCAAAAAGTTGGTGTTATTTTGTTCGTCATCAGAATTAATTAATTGTTGAATTTCTAAACCACCACTTAGTTTAACAGTTAAGTGTTCACCACCTCTAAAAAGGTTCCTATTTTGATAAATTAAATTACCCTTTACACCAAGGTTTCCACCACTATTAGTTCCAATTGTTTCAGCTGAAAATGCTTTTTTCTTTGCAGGTATTAAAAATACATTAGTATTAAGTTGATTAGACCCAATGTCTTCAAATGAAACATTAACACTTTTAAATAATTCGAGTTCATTTAAGTGTCTATATGTACTTTGTTGGTTCTCTAACCGGTATATTTCGCCTTTTTTTAACCCTACAGCATGGTTTAACATTCTTGGGCGATACTTTAATTTTTCGCCATTCGTAGTGTCAATATGAACTTTTATATTCTTAAAAGAAATAGTATCGAAATTATATAAATTCTTCTCTTTATAGTTTTTACTTAAATATACATTTACATCATTAATTTTAAATTTTTCGTGTTTTTTATTAATGATACTATCCGTTTTTTCATTTTTTATTTGTTGATTTTCTATGTGAAGAAAAACAGCAATTTCATTATTTCCTCCAGTGCTATCAACTTTATACTTTATAAAATCTTTGTTAAAGTAGTAATAGCCTAAATTTTTCATTTCTACTTTAATTTTTTCACGTTGCTCATCTAAAACATCAATATCAAAAATGTTTCCAGGCTTAAGATCTACTAACGTTTTTCTTAAAATTAAAAAAGATTTTGTTTTTAGTTCTTCATCTTCAAAAATGTAGTCAACACTTTTAATTAGATAGGGTTCGCCAGCTTCAATGTTGTATTTTACTTTTATTTTATTATTCCTTACTTTTTTAGAAAAAGTTATATCATTATCAAAATAGCCTCTGTTTTTTGTGTAAATTTTTAATTGTTTTAAAGATCTAGTCGTTAAAAGTGAATCGTAAATAACAGGAGGTTCACCAACATTTTCTCTGAATTTCCCATTTTTCCATGGCCAATGATTGTAAATACCTAAATGAAATCTAAATAAGCCAAGTATTTTTTTATTGGGTTTTTGTTTAACAATAGCAGTTAACTCATCTTTATCAATCTTTTTTGCATCAATTTTAATTTTACTCTTTTGTAAAAATAGTTCTCCAGGCTTTACATGTTTAGTAGGGTT
Source organism: Vicingaceae bacterium (assembly GCA_049608005.1). GTDB lineage: Bacteria > Bacteroidota > Bacteroidia > Flavobacteriales_E > Vicingaceae. Next base: position 4,431 of record JBMYXB010000113.1, on the reverse strand, counting down.
GCAGCTTGTAAATATAAGTTGCAAAATCACTAAACAAATAGTGAAGGTTTTCAATTGTTTTATGGCTGAAAATTTATAATACAATTTTAAATTTTTCTATTATGATGATTTGTTTAGTTTTGTAAATTATTTTTTAACGCAAAATAACGCTAATTAAACTTATAAAAATGAAAACTGGACTTAGATTATTATCAATTTTTATGTTGATAATTATAACGTTTAATAATTCAATTGCTCAGGATAACAATAAGCTTACCAAAAAAGAAGCTAAAGTTATGGAAGAACAAGCTGATTTAAACTATGAAGATAAAAACTATTTAGATGCATTAAATCAGTTTACTCAATTGTATAATTACAAGCCAGATGATTTGTATTATAAGTTGATGATGGGAATTTGTATGACCTATGATCCTGTTCAAAAACAGAATTCTATTGATATCATTGAACAGGTTAAATTAGTAAATCCAGAATATAACTTGGTAAATTTCTATTTAGGTAGAGCTTATGCTGTAAATTATCAGTTTGATAAAGGGACGGAATATTTTAATACTTTTTTATCTGGTGCAAGCAATGAGGATGAAGATCAGAAAATTTTAGCAGTACAAATGATAGAGAACTGTAGAAATGCAAAAGAAATTTTAGCAGATACTATTGCTGAAAATATTGTAGAAAACATCGGAGATATAAATTCTGAGTTTTCAGAATATGTACCAGTTATCTCAGCAGATGAAACTGTGATGATTTATACCTATAGAGGAGAAAAGAGTGTAGGAGCTGATGAAGTTGAAGATGCTGTTGGTTCAGACAAATACAATGAAGATGTTTTTATTACTTATAAAAAAGATGGTGTTTGGACAGAACCAAAGTCTATTGGAGAGAACATTAATACTAAAGAACATGATGCAGCAATTGCTTTATCTGTAGATGGACAAACTTTATTTATTTATAAAACAGATGGTGGTGGGGATATTTATGTAAGTTATTTATCTGGAGAAGATTGGTCGAGACCAAGACCTTTAAAAGGTGATGTGAATAAAAAAGATAGTTGGGAAGGAAGTTGTTCCTTAGCAGCAGATGGAAAGACATTATATTTCGCTAGTGATAGAGATGGTGGATTAGGAGGTAGAGATATTTATAAAGCTGAATTAATTGAAGAAGATACATGGGGGAATATTCAGAATTTAGGAAAAAATATTAATACGGTATATAATGATGATGCTCCATTTATACATCCAGATGATAGAACATTGTATTTTAGTTCACAAGGACATACAAGTGTAGGTGGTTATGATGTCTTTTCTTCTGCAAAAGATGAAAATGGTGTTTTTGGTGAGCCAGTTAACTTAGGATACCCTATTAATACAATTGATGATAACAGATATTTTGTATTAGCAGCTAACGGTAAAACAGGATATTATTCTGCTGATGGTAGAACAAGTAAAGGTGGTCAAGATATTTTTAAAATTACAACTGGTAAAATTGGAAAACCAGTTATGGCTCTTCTTAAAGGTGTTGTTTATTTTGATGATGTACCAACTGCTGCGAAGTTAATTATGTATAAAAACAATGAGAATGAATTAGAGGGTTCATTTAATTCTAATAGTGACTCTGGTAAATATACTATGGCGCTTTCTGTAGGTAAGCATAAAGTAAAAGTGGAACTAGAAACAGGAGAAGTTATGGTTGATTCTGTCAGTTTAGATAAAATTGAAGGTTATGTTGTTTTAGAGAAAGATTTTAAATTTTATAGCGATAAAGATGCTATAGCAGTTAATGATCCAACTTTAGAAGAAATATTAAATGCTGAATTAGGCATAAAACCTGTTGATTCTGTAGTAAAAGAAGATTTAACTACAGGAAAAGTATTTGCTTTAAATGGGATTGAATACGACTTTGATAAATCGACTTTAAGACCAGTTTCTAAAAAAGAGTTAGATAACTTAGTTGCTATCTTAAAAGAAAACAAAGATGTAAAAGTTGAAATTAGCTCTCATACTGATGCTGCTAGAAATGTAGCAATGGCTACTTCAATTTTAAAGCGTAAAGGCTTAGAATACTCTAAAGAAGCACACGATGAAATGAGTAAGAAATATAACAACAGTTTATCTCAAAGAAGAGCAAACTCAGTTGTTCGTTACTTAATTAATAAAGGTATTCCTAAATCAAGGTTGGTTGCAAAAGGATATGGGGAAGAAAACCCAATTGCTACTAATGATACTGCTGAAGGAAGACAGAAAAATAGAAGAACAGAATTTAAAATTTTACAAGGGAAGTAAATTTTAAATTATAATTTACCAGAAACAGCTTCGAGAATTATCTCGGAGCTGTTTTTTTATTATTAATGGTATTTTTGAGGTGTTGTTAAATAATAACATTAGGTGATAGAAAAAAATGATAAGTAATAGTCAGAAAAAACATGTTGTTTCTTTAAAACAAAAGAAATTTAGGACTGCTCACCAATCTTTTGTGGTTGAAGGTGTTAAAATGGTAGAAGAATTACTTTTAGCTGACTATGTAATAGAATCAATTTATGCTACCTCTAATTGGATGGATGAAAATCCAGAGGTTGTTTGTACGGAAGTTTCAGAAAAAGAGTTGGGGCAATTATCTAGTTTAAAAACACCAAATCAAGTTTTAGCTGTTGTTAAACAAAAAGAATTTGAATTAACAGAACTTTCTTCAAAACTATCAATTGCTGTAGATAAGCTTCAAGATCCAGGTAATTTAGGAACAATTATAAGAACGGCTGATTGGTTTGGAGTTGATACCATTATTTGTTCTAAAGATTCTGTTGACATTTATAACCCTAAAGTTTTACAAGCTACAATGGGTTCTTTTTTTAGAGTTAATATCATTTATGTTAACTTAATAGATTTCTTTGGAGATAATAAGGAGTTAACGGTTTATGGAGCTCTGTTGGATGGCGAAAATGTTTATCAAAAAGATTTAAATATAAATGGTTCTGTTCTTTTGATGGGGAATGAATCAAAAGGAATATCTGAAGAGCTATTGCCTTTCATTACAGAAAAACTTTTAATTCCCAATTTTGGCAAAGCAGAATCATTAAATGTTGCTACAGCAACTGCAATACTTTGTTCAGAATTTAAGCGTAAATAATAAAAGTTATTTATTTTCTAAAACTAAAAGGGGTTCTTTTTCACTGGTATTGTTAGGAGTGTTATCAATTTTATTCTTTTTGATATCGAGATAACTCACATTAGAATAATAACTATTTCCTCCAGTTTCTACATTCTTTATTCGATAATAAGTTTTTCTTTTTGGCTTACTATAGTCAGCTTCATAAACAATTTTTCCACCCGCAATATTTTGTTTAGGAACTGTTAACAATTCTTTATAGTTTTTACCATTATTTGACTTTTCAATAATAAAATAATCGATAGATACATTTTTAGGGTTTACCCAAGTAACCTCAACAAATTTTCCATTATAGTTGGTTTCTACTTGAGCGTTGAGTGCTGTGAAAAATCCAAGTTGAATTAAAATTATTAGTGCAGTTTTCATAAGTATTGTGTTTAAATGTTATGAAACAAAGTACTCCAATATGTTAAGAAGATATAAGAGGAGTGTTACTGAAATGAAGATTCGTTATATACCTAAATCTATACTACTAAATAATACTTAGCGGCATAAAAATTAGTTGAAATGTATTAAAATGTCAGTATGAAATGTCTTTAAATACAGTTGATAAGTCAAAATGTCATTAAAAATGCAATGGCATATACTTTGACTATCCAAAAGCAAATTTAAAATAATAACACAGACTTGTCACTTTTGACATGTCGCTTTTAACTAGAATAAAATGGCAAAAGGAAAAATTAAAGTAACTACGGAAAATATATTTCCGATTATTAAGAAATTTTTATACTCTGATCACGAAATCTTTTTAAGAGAGTTGATTGCTAATGCTACAGATGCAACAAGTAAGCTTAAAGCGTTGTCATCAATGGGAGAGTTTAAAGGAGATATTGGTGATGATACAATTGAAATTATTTTAGACAAAACAGCAAAAACTTTAACGGTTAAAGATAAAGGTATTGGAATGTCAGAAGATGATGTAAAGAAATACATCAATCAAATTGCATTTTCAGGAGCAGAGGAGTTTGTTGATAAATTTAAAGATCAAGAAGATGCGGCAGGAATTATTGGGAAATTTGGATTAGGGTTTTACTCAGCATACATGGTGGCTGATAAAGTTCAGATTAAAACAAAATCATACAAAGATGAACAAGCTGTTATTTGGGAATGTGATGGAAGTCCAGAATTCACATTAAAAAATTGTGATAAAGAAGATAGAGGAACAGAAATTATCTTGCATATTGCTGATGATTCTACAGAATTTTTAGAAGAGGCTAGAATCAATACCTTATTAAATAAGTATTGTAAATTTATGCCAGTTGCTATTAAGTTCGG
>JBMYXB010000112.1:0-7704 GCA_049608005.1 Vicingaceae bacterium | reverse complement strand
TAATGATTAAAGGTTTAAAAAGAATAAGTTAACCCTCCCAATACGCCAAAACGTTGAGTAGGATAGTCATCCCACTTTTTATAAGGAGTAGAGGCAATGTTGTTAAATTGAATAAAAGCCGATAGTTTTTTGGTGTAACGATATTCTACACCTAGGTTAAGATCAAAAAATCCATCAAGGGTTTTAGCTTCTTCGGTTAAGGTAATTGTGCTATTTGTTGTTATTGTTTTAAATGTTTTTGCAAATTGTTTACCAATGTAAAAGAAGTCGGCTCTTACTATTATTTTATCGCTTAAATCATAAATACCCGATAATGATATTTTAAGTTCGGGTTTGTGCCAAGCTTTAATTTCTGATTGAGGATTGTAGTTGAAGTATTTTCCGTTTAAAATCAGTTTAAATTTTTCTAGTTTTTGATAAGTCAATTCGCCTGTAATGGTAGTAAAAGAAACGGTATCATAGTTAATTATAAATTGATTTTCTAATAGATTGCTTAAGTCTTTAACATAAAGTGGCATTCCTTGTATTTTTTGCTGACTAAAACTGGTGTTAAAAGTAATTTTAGAGCTTAGGCTACCTCTTATACCTCCATAAACATCATATTTTTGGTTGCTGTTTTGTATGGCTAAAAGGTTGGTATTTATAAATGGATTTTCGTTGTAAAAATTGTTTAAATTATTTCCTTTTAAACCTCCTTTAATACCAACGTAAGGAATAATTATGTTTTCTACAACATTGTATTTGAACTCTGCATTAGGATAAAAATGAAATTTTGTATCAGGATAAGAATTTAAAAATAAACCTAAACCTACCTGAAATTTCCATTTTTTATTAGTGGTACTAATGGTTGGCGTTAAACCAACTATTAAATTGTTATCTTGATTTATGGTGTTAACCAATTTATTGTAATTCATTTCAATACCAATAGCATAAAGTTCTTTTTTATGATATTTACTGAGTTCTCCATTTGCTTTAAAATGGTTTTCTGAAACTTGAAAATGATCTTTAATATGATGAAACGCCAATTTTGCATAATAATCAAATTGGGTTGTATCGGTAAAGTTTCTTGTTAAAGAAAAATCAGCATTAAACTTATTTAATTGTTGTTTAATAAAATCATCGTTGGGTATTAGTGCGGCATCTTTTGCATCATAACCATAATAGTGGTTTACATTTCGGGTGTAACCCAATTTACCAAAAGTTGTAAAATCTTTAGAAAAATGCTTGGCAAAAACATTGATTTTGTTATCGCTAAATCCACTATAATCTATGCTGTTAATTCCTGTTGAAGAAAAATGTTTTCCGAAAAAACCGTAAGATAAATTTTTAGATCGTTTAGAATTATAATACAACTCTAAAAGTGGTGTTGTGTTTGTTCCAAAACCTGCTTTAGCATAACCTCTATATAATTTTTTTAAAGGCTCTCCTTTAATTTTTGCTGCTTTAATTGGTTCTAGTTTAAAACTTACAGGGATTTGTTTGGATAAAAAACTATACTTCAGTTGAGGTATTAGCTTGTTCGTATCTTTAATAGAAGGATTTTCTTTTATCTTAAAAGCATCATTTAAAAAAGGTTTAAAAACAGTTTCTGAAATAATAGTAGTAGAATCTCTATTTGCTTTGGTTTGCGAAAATCCAGCACTTGAGAGCAATAATAGACTTATCCCTAAAAGGAGAAAATTGCGTTGTAACTTACAATTGCAAAAGGTTAATATGTTGTTAGAATTACTCATCTTTCGGTGTTTCTTCTAATTGGTTTTCATTTTCAGGAGTTTCTTCTTTTTCAATTATCGGGTCAACAATAGGTTCGGTTTCTTCTAAAGGTTCTGTTTTTTGTATTGTAGGAAGAGCTTCGTCTTCAATCTCTTCTTCTTCGCTAAATAATTTTTGGAACTCAGCATCATCAAATAATTCTACATCAATTTCAACTTCTTCTTCAACTACTCTCATTGCTGCTTCTTGAGCTTCAATTTTTTCTAACTTTTCTTGTGCAATAGTTACTAATTCTGGGAATTTACTGTTGTCAATAATGTTTTGCAGGGTAACTTTTGCCTGAAATAAATCTTCCTTAGCAACGTAATTGTCTGCCAAAAGAATTAATGATTTTCCTATCCAATATCCATAAGAAGGAAACTTTTTAATCATGCTAAATATTTCAGATTCGCAATTGTCGAATTCGCTTCTCATGTAAATTATTTCTGCTACATGATATTTTCCTTCTGCTCCAAATTTATTGCTAGATGAGGAAGCGGTTGCAAACTCAGTTAAAGCTAAGTTGTAATCATCTTTGGCCATAGCCATCTTACCATAAATTAAATGTGCTTCGGTAATTAAGTTGGCATCATCTGCATCTTTATTAATTATTAACTCACAGTATTTAATGGCTTCATCAGTATTATTTAGTTTGTAATTTAAACGCATCTGAGCAACCTGTGCTTTAAATACGTTTGCAGGCACATCGGCTAAATATTCTAATTGATTGTAGTTGTTTAGGGCATCTTGGGTATTGCCAAGATTTGCATTTATTTTAGCAGCATTTACCAATGCAGTTTCGGTAAATTTATTTTTAGCTTGTTTTAAAACGTAGTTAAAATCTAACAAGGCTTCGTTTTCAAAACCAGATTTAAGCTCGCAATCGGCTTTGTAAAAGTGAGCGTTTATGGTAAAGGTTCCATTAGGATATTTTTCTAAATAATTTGCAAATTCGGCTACAGCCTCTTCACAACTTCCTGCCATGTATTTATTTTCTGCAACTTCATAATAATCAGCATCCATTACTTGTGCAGAAGAATCTGCTCCGCCAATACTGGCTAAATAGCTTTCGTAAGCAGCTAATTCTCCTTTATCAAGGTGTATTTTTTTAATTTGTTTTATCGCCTCTTTTGCTTCATTTGTTTTAGGATAATCATTAACAACATGTTTAAAAGCTATTAAGGCTTTTTCATCCTCTTTTTTGTTGTAAAAAATTAAGCCTTCTTTAATTAATGCTTGTTTTAAATACGGACTGTTTGGATGCTCTTTTATTAGTAGCTGAAAATTAGCTAAAGCCTCTTCTGGCTGGTTTAAAATTTCTTGTGTTTTTCCTAACTGAAGAATAGCATCATCTAATAAGTGCGATTTTTTATCTCTAGCAATAAGTGTTTTTAATAAGTTTTCTTTGTCTTTATAATTGCCAATAACACCATTGGTAATTGAACTTTGGTAAAGTGAATAATCTACTTTATCTAAACCAAGCATTGTTGCTTTATCATAATATTCTATAGCCGCTTTGTAATTTTTTTCGATAAAAAAGCAGTCGCCAATCCTGTTTAGGGCATCATTTTTTGTTTTGGTATTTGTTTCTTTTGCGTTTTGAGCATATTTTCTAAACCATTGGTTTGCATTTTCGTATTCTTTTAATTTAAAATAAGAATAAGCAATGCCATAATGAGCTTTGTTTACATCGTTAGCAGCAATAGCTTCGGGTTCAAAAATGTATTTTTTAAATTCACCTATAGCTGCTTCATATTTGTTTAAACGATAATGTGACTCAGCCCTCCAATAACTATTATCTGCTTTGGTTTTTTTATTAATAAGGTATTGATCTGATTTGTTAAAATGATTAATTGCATCAGGATACATTCTGTTGTTAAACAACTCTATGCCTCTGTAATAAGCTATTTTTTGATAGGCTTCTTGTAGTTGTAAGTCTAAATTTTTAATGTTTTCTAATGAGGTAAGAGCAGCTTTGTAATTTTTTGTAGTGTAATAAACGGCAATTAAAAATTCATAAGCATTACTTAGTTTAGTAGAGTTGGGGTAGGTATTTATAAACCCTTCAAAAGCTACAATTGCATCGTTGTATGGATGTAAAGAGAGTTCGTAAGATATTTTTGCGAAACTAAATAAAGCATCTTCTTTAATTTGTGGATCAAAATCAATATCAGAAGCAACTCTAAAAGAGGTTTGAGCATATTTTTTTTGACCTGTTTTTAAATAGCATTCGGCCAGATTGTAATGTGCAGCTTGCGATAAACTATCGTTTTTATCAATCGCTTTTTTAAACCAATCAATTGCTAGGGAGCAGCTATCAACTTTGTAATAAGCATACCCTAATTGGTATTTATCTGCTCTGGTAGCTTCGTAAGCCTTTTCTTTTTGGTAACGTTTAAGGTAAGGAATTGCTTCGTTGTATTTTTGTGTGTTATAATATGCTTCTCCTAATAACCTAGAAATTTCTGGGGCTCTTTTAGGAATTGCGTTTTCTAGTAATGCAGGAGCATATTCAATTACTTTGTCGTATTTATTTTGTAAAAAATAAATTTGAGTAATGTAATAAGGTACAATTGGAGCAAATTTTTCATCATCGCTTAAAGTTAAAAATGTTTGTAAAGCAGATTCGTATTTCTTTTGTAAGTAAGCAATGTGTGCATAATAATATTTTGCTGGTGGTGTAAATTTGGTGTCAGCATCTTTAATTTCATAAAAAGAAGAAGATGCTTTTATAAGTTTATCTTCTTGAAAGTAACTGTAACCAATTTTAAAATGATATTCGGATAATTCATCATTAGATAAATCATAAACATCTAATTTTTTAAACCATTTTATAGCTTCATCATATTTCTTTTTTCTAAACTTAAAACGCCCTAAGTGGTAGTAGGCTAATTTTACTTTAGGACTTTCTGGATAAGCGTAAATAAATTCGATTAATAAATTTTCGGCATCAATATTAAAAAGTTCTAAACCACAAATGGCATGATAGTATTGAGCATTTACAGTAATTTCCGATTTTTTATCGATAACTTGCTCTAATACTAACCTAAATTGCTCTTGTGCAGCACTAAACTTTTCTTTATCGTAAAGCTCTAAAGCATTGTTGTAAGTTACATTTTGATGTGTGTAAATAGTTGTTTTTTGTGCTAAAACAAAATTATTTGCAGCACCAATCAAAAGGAGTATGAATATTACTTTTTTCAAATTAAAAGTTTATTTTTTATCTATTTACAAAAGCTAAAATTAAATATGATATAGGTTGGTGATTTTGCAAACAGTTATAGTTTTCAACGCAAGAATGTTTACATTATTTTATCTTAAAAATGAGGAGATAGTAGAATTGGTAGAATTATTAAATATATTTGTTTAATAGAAAAAGTACCTCATTATCATGATTATAGATATTAAATCGGCTAAAATATTTCAGAAAAAAAACTTGATTTTACAAGATGTTAATTTAAAAATTAACAAAGGAGAGTTTGTTTATTTAATTGGTAAAACTGGTGCTGGTAAAAGTAGTTTGTTAAAAACACTTTATGGTGATTTGCCATTGCAAGAAGGCGAAGCTACAGTTTGCGAATTTGATCTTAAAAAAATTAAGCGAAGAAAAGTTCCTTTTTTAAGACGAAAATTGGGTATCGTTTTTCAAGATTTTCAATTGCTATCTGATAGAAGTGTAGAAGAAAATTTAAAATTTGTTTTAAAAGCAACAGGTTGGAAAAATAAAACTGAAATGGCTGGTCGTATAACTGAGGTTCTAGAAAATGTTGGGCTTGGAGCTAAGGGATATAAGTTTCCTCACGAACTCTCAGGAGGAGAACAGCAAAGAGTTGTAATTGCACGTGCTTTGTTAAATGAGCCTGATTTAATTTTGGCTGATGAACCAACAGGAAATTTAGATCCTGAAACATCAGAAGAAATAATGAAGCTATTGTTTGATATTAGTAAAAAAGGTAAGGCTATTTTAATGGCAACCCACGATTTTCATTTAATGGGTAAGTTTAAATCTAGAACCATAAAGTGTGAAAACAGTACGGTTGTAGAAGTTTCGGGTAATGCCTATCAGTCTGTTGGAGGTGCTCCTCAGCCACCAATATTTTCTAAGGACAGAACCGAAGGAAATAATTTATAAGATTAATCTTTTACTTTTAACAACAACTTTCCGTAAACATTATCTAATAATACTTTATTATTTGAGGTATTAAAACTGATGTTTCGAATAATAAATTTACAAGCAATATTTTCGTTTTCTAAACTTATTGTAAGCTCATCTTGAGGTAAATTAGGGGTGTAATTTTTATCATATTTTTTAATTAAACTATCTTTTAATTCTTTTAAAGATAAGGTTATTAAGGTGTTTTTACCTTGATTGATGCTTAGATTAAAAATAGAATCTCTTGGAGATACAACGGTATAGTCAAGTCCTTTTGCTTTAAAAGGATAAATTCGATTATTGTTGTTGTAATTATAATTGTGGTCAATGTTAATAAGGTAATCGTAGTTTTTTATATCGGTAACCTTGTTTTTATGCGTAGCAGAATAAGAAAAGTATTTGTGATTGTTACTACTGTATCTGTGGCGATATTGTAAACCAAGAGCTCTCATAAAAAGTTCTGCTTCATTAATTCTATTCCAACGTTCTTTTTCTTTGTTGTAGTTTTTAATGGCAATATCGTAGTCTGTTTTATACCAATCTTTAACAGCGTTAAACCCATGAAAATCGTTCATGTAATCGATAATAGATTTTATTTCATTATTAATAGAATCATTAACAAGCTCACTGTTAGGATACTTAAATTCTTGTTTGTAGTAATTACTATCAATAGTAATTGTTTGTTCATTTACTATTTTACCGTCCTTTAAAATTCCGTGGTTGGTTAGTAGTTGTTCTAATCTGTTTGCTTGGCTTCTTTCACTAACGCTAAACATGCCCCATGGACCAAAACTCATTAGCAACATCATTACACAAAGCGAAATAGGAATAAATTTAATGTTGTTTTTACCAATTATAAAATATCCAGAAACTAAGGTTAGCCATATTCCTAAAAGTACAATAATGTACCTGTTAATTGTAATTCCGTAATCTGACAGGCGAATGCTAATGGCTAAAAAAAGAAGTACAACTAAAGGAATAACTAAGAAGTAATAAATTTTAGTAAACTTTTTTATCCAAGAATTTTCTTCTTTTTGTCCGAAAGGATGAATGAGTAAAAAAGTAAAAATTCCTAAAACAGAAACCGCAACAATTAACCAAGAAACCACTCCTTTTGGCCAATCCCAAAGGGCAATAATTTTACCACCATACATGTAAAGAATTACCAAATACATTAATAAAAGGGGTAATAAAATGTATTGACTAAACACTTTTAAACCAAAAGGATAGTGCTCAATTTTGTCTAACTCATCAAAATTAGTAGGCATTCCTGCAACAAAAAACCAAGTATTAAAAAAGCCAGCTATAAAAATAAAGAGTTCAAAATAAGTTTCGCCATTAATATCTACATCAAACAAAACTTGTAAAGCACCCATTGCTAAAGCTATTCCGGCATATAAAAAACCAGAATAAACTACCGATAAAATTAAGCGTGTAAAAAGTACTCTATTGTATTGCCAAAAACCGTTTAATTGTTTTCCTTTTAAATAAGGAGCAAAAGAAACCAGCAGGTGCAAAGCAATATTGTAAATAGCATATCTAATATAAGGTAAAGAGGTATTGGCAGTTTGTTCTGAGTTGGGTAGCGAAAAATAGAGCAATCCTAAAATTATAGCTCCACCAGCTTGCAATAAAATACTTGTCTTTTTTTGAAGGTTTAATTTTTGAGAAAAAACATTGATACAAAAGAATAAAGGAATACCTAAAGCAGCAGATAACATAGCGTTTATTGCTGTAAACGAAAGGTCTATTTCATGTTCGTTTTCTACCAAATAAATACTAATACAAACGGCAATAAA
>JBMYXB010000111.1:0-7881 GCA_049608005.1 Vicingaceae bacterium | reverse complement strand
ACAGAAATATCAATAACCTCAAAATTAACATCATTTAATAATGCACTACGGGTTTCATTTATTACTTGGTGCAAAAAAATCAACATTAATGAAGTAAGCTAAGGTAATCAAAAGAATCTCAAACACTTAAAATTTAGCTAGCATATTTTTTAACTCCTTTTTAGAGTTTATAAATTGTTAATTTTGAACTGTAAATTATTTTTAATGGCTGAAGAAATAGTAAATAGAGTTGAGAATAGTAGCTTAGTTCAGGTTAGTTTAGATGACTTTTATCCTGAAGGAGAAAGGGTTTTGTTTGATATTAAAGACTTTTTAAAAGATGAAATCGCTTTAATTGAAAAAGATTTTAGAACAGCTTTAAAGAGTTTCGACTGGACCTTTTTTAAAGGAAAGTATGTTGGAATTATTTGTTCTGTTGATGCTATCGTTCCTTTGTGGGCTTATATGTTGGTTGCAACTTATTTGAAACCTGAAGCAAAAAAAGTAGTTTTTGGAAATAAAGAAGCGTTAGAAAAAGCTATTTTTCAGGATATTTTTTTGGAGTTAAATTTTGAGCAATATAAAGATGCTACAATGATTGTTAAGGGTTGTGGAAGATACCCTATTCCTGAATCGGTGGTAGTAGATTTTTCTATTATACTTCAAGATTATGCAAAAAGTATTATGTTTGGAGAAGCTTGTTCGGCAGTACCTTTGTTTAAAAAAGGAAAATAAGTAGATATTGGCAACGCCAATATTATGTCTTGAAAAACTACGTTGCATTTTTGCTTGAAAAGCATAGAACCAGTTTTTTTTAAAGATAAGCAATGCATGTTTTGAGACATTTCATTTAACGCTATTCTATGTCACGTTTTAATTTGATATAAAACTGTTGTTAAGTTAATAATATGTTTTTTAAGAAGAAAGTTAATGAGGTTTTGAATTACTAAATTTTATTACAAACCTTAAATAACTTCGCAACTCAGCACATTATTCTTAACTTCGTACTTTAAATTTTTACAGAAATGAACTTTATAAAAGAAATTCGTTGGAGAGGCATGATACACGATATGATGCCAGGAACAGAAGAGCAATTTGCTAAAGAAATTACATCAGCATATATTGGTTTTGATCCAACAGGCGATTCGTTACACATAGGTAGTTTAGTACAAATAATGATATTGGTTCACTTGCAAAAAGCGGGGCACAAACCTTTTGCTTTAGTTGGTGGTGCTACAGGTATGGTGGGAGATCCTTCAGGGAAATCTGTTGAGCGTAACTTGTTAGATGAGGCAACATTAAACCATAATGTAGCTTGTATTAAAAAACAATTAGAACAATTTTTAGATTTCGATTGTGGTGATAATTCAGCCGAAATGGTAAACAATTACGATTGGTTTAAAGATTTTAATGTGTTAGATTTTATCCGAGATATTGGAAAACACATTCCGGTAAACTACATGATGGCAAAAGATTCTGTAAAATCTCGTTTAGAAACAGGTATGTCTTTTACAGAGTTTACTTACCAGTTAATTCAGGGATATGATTTTTATTGGTTAAATGAAAACAAAAATTGTAAAGTTCAATTAGGTGGATCGGATCAATGGGGAAACATTGTTACCGGAACAGAATTAATTAGAAGAAAGGGTGGGGAGCCTGCTTTTGCCTGTACAACACCTTTAATTAAAAAAGCTGACGGTAGTAAATTTGGAAAAACAGCAGGAGGAAATGTTTGGTTAGATAAAACAAAAACTTCTCCTTACAAGTTTTACCAATATTGGATTAATGCTTCTGATGAAGATGCTGCCAATTACATTAGAATTTTTACGTTAAAAACAAAAGAAGAGATAGAAAAATTAGAAGCTGAACATGCTGAAATGCCACACTTAAGAGTGTTACAAAAAGCATTAGCTGAAGATATAACTATTCGTGTTCACTCTAAGGAAGACTTGGATGCTGCAATAAATGCATCAGAAATTCTGTTTTTAAAAGGTGATGCTGCTGTTGAAGGTTTAAAAAACTTAACAGAACAAGTTTTTGAAGATGTTTTTGAGGGTGTAGCTCAGGCAGAAATTGCTTTAGCTGAATTAGAAAATGGATTAGGAATAATTGATGCACTTTCTGCTAAAACAGGGTTTTTAAAGTCTGGTGGAGAAGCACGAAGAGCACTAAAAGAAAATTCGATTAGTGTAAATAAAGCTAAAGTTGGAGATGATAAAATGTTAAACTCAGATGATTTAATTAGCGGAAAATACATCTTATTACAACGCGGAAAGAAAAATTATTTTATTGTAAAAGCAGTATAAAAAAGTCTTCAATTAGCAATCATCAAATGTTTAATTTTTTGGTTGCAGATTGCAAACGGAAGATTTATAGACTAAAAATAAAAACATTTAAGATGAAAAATTTAGTTGTACTACTAGTTTTTTTTATAATCACTTTTGGTGTTAACGCTCAAAACTCTAGTAAAAAAAGAGTATTGGTTATTCCTGCTAGTCAGTTTGAATTTGCTACAGAATTTGATTTGCAAACCATTGCCAAATTAAACGAAACAACAGCTTCTAAAGTGTTTTTAACCTATGAAAAAGCCTTGTTAAACTCTTTTGAAACTTATCAAGATGATAAATTTGACCTTGTTCCTGTTGATGCAGCAGGTTTAAAACCATACAAACAATTAATTAAATACGAGTACGGAAAGTTTAATAAGAAGCACTATAATGGCGTAAATCTAAAAGGTTTTTCTAATGCTGATTTCACAAAATTGTTAGCACAATACAATGCTGATTTTGTTGTTTTTATAACTTGGTATGATATTCAGAAAGAAGGATTTACAAGAAAGGGCAAGCATATAAAAAGAAGTTCTTATGCAGGACATTATTTAGACTTTGCAATTTACAACTCATCTAAACAGCAAGTTGCAGGGGTTGCAAAAGTAAAAGCCGAAGGCCCTTCAGAGCCAAATGATTTAGAGGTTTCTTTTAAGTTTTTAAGAATTAAAGAGTTACAATTAGGCTACAAAAACTTTATTGGTAAAGTGGTTAAACAGATTAATAAACCTATAAAAGAATAATTCATTAAGATAAAATAAGAACTTGAATGCAGTTTTGTGTTTGCAGTTGTTATCTTTGCACCCAAAATTTAATGGTATGATTTCGGCAATTCGCCTTTTCTTTATAGTTTGTTGGACATTTTTATTAATGTTGCTGGCTCCATTATTTATACCGCTAACCTTTAACAGACAGTTTCCCTTAGTTGTTGCTAGAACGTTATTTTCTTCTGTACTAATGAAAATTGTAGGGATTAATTTAACAACAGTTGGCACTGAAAATGTTCCTAAAGATAGACCTGTAATTTTTGTTGCCAACCATTGCTCTCATTTAGATATTGCTTGTTTGTGTAGAAGCGTTCCTGTAAACCTTCATTTTATTGGTAAAAAAGAATTGGTTTGGATGCCTGTTGTTGGTTGGTATATGTTTATTGCAGGGCATATTTTTATTGACAGAAGTAACCGTAAAAAAGCAGTTTTAAGTTTAAGAAAAGCTGCCGAAAAAATTAAAAACGGTAAGTGTGTTGTAATGTATCCTGAAGGAACAAGAACAAGTACTGGTAAGATAGGAGAATTTAAAAAAGGTGCATTTCACTTAGCTTTAGATGCAGGGGTTGATATTGTTCCTGTTCATATAAAAGGAACATTTAGTGTTTGGCCTAAAAACACAAGTAAAATCACCCCTGGTAAGGTTGTGGTTAGAATAGGGAAACCGATACAAACAATTAAATACACTAAAAAAACTGTTCGTAATTTTGTTGCAGATACTCAATTTGCAGTTGAGGAATTGGGGCAAATTTAAATACCCCTTCTTTAATGAGTAATTAACAGTTTTTTATAAGTAGCTTCTTCATTACTTATTATTTTAACAAAATAAGTTCCATTTGGAATATCTTCTATGTTTATATTTAATTCAGGCAAATTAACTGATTTTATATGATTTGAAACCTTTCCATTAACATCATAAATAATAACCTCATTTATTATTTGATTAGCTTTATTTGAACGAACTAAAAAATTATTAGCAGAAGGGTTTGGAAAAATTTCCCAACCGTTTTTACCACTTAAATCAAGGTTGTTTACATTTACTGAGAGTTGGTTTTCAACAATATTTAATTCTTGATTTGTTGGTACCTCATATAGTTTATCTACATGCCCACTTAGCCAAACAACCTCAATAGAATCAATAAAAAGTGCACTTCCCACTCCTATAATTTCTGAATTAGAAAATTGACTCGCATAGCTTTCTCCGCAAAGAGTATATCTTGTTTGCATTACACCATCAATATAAACTTTTATCCAACTCCCAATTCCATCCCTATTAGAAGTAGTTCCGGTTAATAGTATCTTAATCCAATTATTAGAGCCCCCTCCATTTTTCCATAAATGCACATTAGTGTCCATATTTGATACTGCAATATCAAAATAGCCATCATTATTAAAATCGCCAATTGCATTTCCAAAACTAGGAACTGAGTCGCCTTCAAAGCCGCAATTATTGGCAACAGAATAACTTCCTAAGCCATTATTTTCATATAAAATAGATGAAGGATGAACTGCTCCAACTCCCATTCCGCTTACGTATAAATCAAGATCTTTGTCGTTATCTACATCTAAAAAGGCTGCCCCCCAACCAACACCGTTATAAGCTACTCCTGCTGCAGGAGCATTTTCGGTAAAGGTTTCATTACCATTATTTTTTAAAAGAATATTACCGCCAGCAGTATTGGTAACATAAAAATCTAACCATCCATCAGCATTATAATCTTCTACAGTTGCACACATAGCATCCATAAATATACTTGTGTTACTACCTACACTAACATCAGTAAAAGTTCCATCTTGATTGTTTTTATACAATTTATTAGAATGTGAGTATTTATCGGTAGTAGAATAAATATCCTGCCAACCATCATTATTAAAATCAAACCATGCCGCACAAAAAGAAAAACTATTGGTATCATTTAACCCCGCAGCAAGCGTAACATCTGTAAAAGTGTTATTTCCATTATTTTGGCACAAAACATTTGAAGTTACTCCATCTTCTACTCTGTTAGAAAGGTAAACATCAAGAAATCCATCATTATTATAATCTCCCCAAGAAGCACCATATCCATCATTTATTGTTGCTGTTATTCCTGAAATTAAAGTAATGTCTATTAATTGCATATTCCCTTGGTTTTCGTACAGCACAGCACCATTTAAGCCATTAAAGAATAAATCTTTATCACCATCATTGTCAATATCTACCCAATTAATTTGTTTAATATTAGAGGTATCTCCAATACCTAAATTAACTTTAGAAAATACTCCTTGATTGTTTTGATAAAACGCTAAACTATCTCCGTTTGCAGTTGTAAAAGAAATATCATCCCAACCATCACCATTAAAGTCACAGAAAGAAACTCCTCCTCCAAACATAGTTGTTCCTTTAAACACACATTCAATATTTTGCTGTATCGCATCATTTTCAAAATAAATTTGGCCAAAAGAGAATAATGGCGTAATTATTAAAACTAAAAGGAATTTTTTTAACATAGCTAGAAATTTTATTTTGTAGGATAAAAATAAAAAATATTATCTTAGTTCAAAATTTTTTATTAAAATTAATGCTTGTAATAACCTCTTATTTAGATGCTTAATAAAAACATGTTAACTTAAATTATTGGCATAATGATTGTTTAATGTGATGACTAAATCACTTATAGTATAAACTAAAAACTTTTAAAATGAAACAAATAAAAACGATAAGCTTATTACTTAGCTCTATTGCAATGTTGGCTTGTTTCAGCTTTACGAAACAAACTGTACCAACAATAAATAAATTAGAAACCCCCCCTCAATTAAGACATATTAATAATACTGCATTTAAAGCTGGAGAACAATTAGAATACAGGCTTCATTATGGTGTTATAAATGCTGGAACAGCAAAATTAGAAGTAAAATCATTGCCTCAAAAAATTGCAGGAAGAGAGATTTATCACATAGTTGGGTCTGGTAAAACAAAAGGAGCTTTCGATTGGTTTTTTAAAGTTAGAGATCGTTATGAAACATTTTTAGATGTTGATGGTGTTTTTCCTTGGATGTTTAAAAGAGATGTAAATGAAGGTGGTTATAAAATTAATCAGCAATATACTTTTGCTCAAACAAAAAATAAAGTTAATAATGGTGAAGGTAAGTCTTTTGAAACACCAAACGGAGTTCAAGACATGCTTTCTGCTTTTTATTATGCAAGAGCTATTGATTATTCTAAAGCCAAAAAAGGAGAAATATTTACTATTTGGTCGTTTGTAGATGATGAGTTATGGCCTTTAAAAATTAGATATTTAGGAAAAGATGAAATTAAAGTGAGCGGAGAAAAATATAAAGCTTTAAAATTCTGTCCTGTAGTACAAGAAGGCAGGTTGTTTGAAAATGAAGAGGATGTTGCTGTATGGATTTCTGATGATGGTAACAAAATACCATTATTAGCAGAAGGAAAAGTATTAATTGGTTCAGTAAAAATGGAATTAACCAAAGCAACAGGCTTGGCAAACCCTTCTGCTAAGATTGACTAACAATATTCTGTTTAAAAAACAATAATTATGTAAAGCGTTGAAGTAATTCAACGCTTTATTTTTGTTCGTTATGAAACAACAATTTATCGGCATAAAAACCCTCTCTATATTTCTTTTCATTTTTACGTTATTTTCTTGTGGTGATGATCCTATCCATAAAGACATAAAAGACGTTGAAGAAGCCATTCCTGAATATAAACCAAACTTAGAGTATGGCTTAAATTTAGATTCTTTTATAGTGCATAAAAACACCATTAAGCCCAACGAATTTTTAGCCAATATCTTATTAAAACATCACGTTCCTTATCCAGAAATTGATAGATTGGCAAAAGCTTCAGATTCTATTTTTGATGTTAAAAGAATTGCAGCTGGTAGAGATTATACCATCCTATGTAAAAAGGATTCATTAGAAAAAGCAGCCTATTTTATTTATGATGCCAATGCCATAGATTATATTGTTTATGACATTAGCGATTCTCTATTTATTTACAAAGGAAAGAGAGAAGTAACCACAAAAATTAATACTGCTTCAGGGCGAATTAAATCCTCCTTATCTCAAACTTTAGATGATGCAGGGGTAAGTTCTGTTTTAGCGATACAAATGGCAGATGTTTTTGCTTGGACCATAGATTTTTATCGCATTCAAAAAGGCGATTGGTTTAAAGTAGTTTATGAAGAAAAGTTTGTTGATGGAAAATCGATAGGAATTGGCAACGTTTTAGCCTCTAATTTTAATCATTATGATAAAGATTTTTTTGCCTGTCGATTTATTCAAGATAGTATTCCTGATTATTTTGATGCTGAAGCCAATAGCTTAAGAAGAGCTTTTTTAAAATCGCCACTAAAATTTGGAAGATTAACTTCTGGGTTTACCATGAGAAGGTTTCATCCAGTACAAAAACGTAACAAGCCCCATTTAGGAACAGATTATGCTGCCCCAACAGGAACACCAATTATGGCAACTGGTGATGGAGTTGTAATTGCTTCAGCCTATTCTAAATACAATGGTAACTATGTTAAAGTAAAACACAATAGTACTTATACTACTCAATATTTACACATGAGTAAAAGGTTAGCAAAAATTGGTCAGCATGTTTCGCAGAGCGATATTATTGGTTATGTAGGAAGCACAGGCTTAGCTACTGGCCCTCACGTTTGTTACCGTTTTTGGAAAAACGGAAGTCAAACCAATCATTTAAAAGAAGATTTTCCGCCTTCAGAGCCTGTTAAAACAAAGCATATTAAAAGGTTTAAATCCGAATTGGCTAAATACAAAGTGCAAATTGATAAGATAAAATT
>JBMYXB010000110.1:0-7920 GCA_049608005.1 Vicingaceae bacterium | reverse complement strand
TATGAAGGTGCTGAACACCAACAAGAAGCTCAACAACCAAAAGAAATTAAAGTAAGCGACCTTAAATAAAAAACATGGAAGTAACTAACGCAACAGGACGAAGAAAAAAAGCAGTAGCTAGAGTTTACCTATCAAAAGGTAAAGGAGAGGTTACTATTAATAAAAAAGACTATAAAGTATTTTTTCCTACATCAGTATTACAAGGAAAAGTACAACAAGCTTTTGAAGCTACAGAAACAGCAAAAACTTTTGATGTAAAAGTAAATGTTGCTGGTGGTGGTATTACTGGTCAAGCAGAAGCAGTAAGACATGCAATTGCTAGAGCTTTAGTAAAAATTGATGAGGAAAATAGAGCACTATTAAAGCCTGATAAATTATTAACTAGAGATCCAAGAATGGTTGAGCGTAAGAAACCTGGACAACCAGGAGCTCGTAAGAAATTTCAATTTAGTAAACGTTAATATAAATTATTGTTTAGTATCTAAATTTTTAAGACTCTGTAATTACAGACTACTTAGAAATTGAAGTTATTAAAGAATGTAAACAATTAAAAAAATGTCAAAAGTAGATTTTAAAGAATTACTTGATGCAGGTGTACACTTTGGTCACCTAAGAAGAAAATGGAATCCAAAAATGGCTCCTTATATTTTTATGGAGCGTAACGGTATTCACATTATCGATTTACACAAAACAGCAGCAAAATTAGATGAAGCATCTGCAGCATTAGCTCAAATTGCAAAATCTGGTAAAAAAATTATGTTTGTTGCAACAAAAAAACAAGCAAAAGATGTAGTTGCTGAAAAAGCAAAAAGCATTAACATGCCTTTCGTTACTGAAAGATGGCCTGGTGGAATGTTAACTAACTTCGTTACAATCAGAAAAGCTGTAAGAAAAATGGCTTCAATTGATAAAATGAACGAAGATGGTACAATGGCTGTACTTTCTAAAAGAGAAAGATTACAAATTTCTCGTCAAAGAGCTAAACTAGAAAAAAACTTAGGTTCTATTGCTGATCTTACAAGATTACCTGCTGCAATTTTTGTTGTAGATATTTTAAAAGAGCACATTGCAATTGCTGAAGCAAAAAAATTAGGAATCCCTACTTTTGCTATCGTAGATACTAACTCTAACCCTAATTTAGTTGATTTTGCTATTCCTGCAAATGATGATGCTACAAGATCTATTGATAAGATTATGGAATTAGTAACTAAAGAAGTTGCTAAAGGTTTAGCTGAAAGAAAAGAAGGAAAAGACAAAGCAAAAGCTGAAGCTGCTGCAAAAAAGCCAGCTGCAAAAGAAGTTAAGGAAGAAGCGAAAGCTGAAACAAAATAAGTTACCCACTTTAAAAAGATTTTAAAATGTCAAAAATTACAGCAGCAGACGTAAATAAATTACGTAAGCAAACAGGTGCAGGAATGATGGACTGCAAAAAAGCATTGGTTGAAGCTGAAGGAGATTTCGATCAAGCAATTGATATATTAAGAAAAAAAGGACAAAAAGTTGCCGCTAAAAGAGGTGATAGAGATGCAAACGAAGGTTTGATTATCGCTAAAACTACTGAAGATGGTAAAAAAGCTGTTATGGTTATGGTAAACTGCGAAACTGATTTCGTAGCACAAAATGCTGACTTTAACACTTTTGCAACTACTATATTAGATGCTGCTATTGCAAATAGCCCAGCTTCTTTAGAAGCATTAAAAGCATTAAATTTTAACGGTGAAGCGTTAACAATTGGAGAGAAAATTACAGAACAAACGGGTGTAATTGGAGAAAAGATTGATGTTACTGCTTACGAAGTTGTTGAAGCTGAACAAACAGTTGCATACAACCACCCAGGAAACAGATTAGCATCTATCGTAGCTTTAAATAAAGCTGGGGAAGCTATTGCTGAAGCAGGAAAACAAGTAGCGATGCAAATTGCTGCAATGGATCCTGTTGCTATTGATGAATCTGGAGTTGCTCCAGAGGTAATTGAAAAAGAAATGGCTTTAGGTAGAGAAATTGCTCAACAAGAAGGGAAACCAGAAGCAATGTTAGATAAAATTGCAGAAGGTAAATTAAAGAAATTCTTAAAAGAGAATACTTTATTAAACCAAGCTTCTGTTAGAGATAACAAAAAAACAGTTAGCCAATTCTTAAACGAAACTGAAAGCGGTTTAACCGTTACAGATTTTAAAAGAGTAATGTTAGGATAACAATACATAATTATTAAAAAAAAGAGAGAAATTATATTTCTCTCTTTTTTTTGCCCAAAAAATACGAAATTCGTATAATAACATATAAAATATTAATTGCATTTTAAAAATTAAACAATGGCTTTCAAAAGAATACTTTTAAAATTAAGCGGAGAAGCCCTTATGGGTGATAAACAATTTGGCATTGACAATGATAGATTAGCTCTTTATGCAAAAGATATTAAAGCAATTGTTGATCAAGGTGTACAAGTAGCAATAGTAATTGGTGGAGGAAACATTTTTAGAGGAATACAAGCCGAAGAAGGTGGTATGGAAAGAACTCAAGGAGATTATATGGGCATGTTAGCCACTGTAATTAACAGCATGGCTTTACAATCTGCTTTAGAAGCTGCCAATGTAGATACTCGATTACAAACAGCTATAGAAATGAAAGAAATTGCAGAACCTTTTATTAAACGAAGAGCTGTTCGTCATTTAGAAAAAGGGCGGGTTGTAATTTTTGGTGCAGGAACTGGTAATCCATATTTTACAACTGATACAGCAGCTAGTTTAAGAGCAATTGAAGTAGAGGCTGACGTTATTTTAAAAGGTACTCGTGTTGATGGAATTTATACCGCTGATCCTGAAAAAGATAGCTCTGCTACAAAGTTTGAAACAATTTCATTTGATGAAGTGTATCAAAAAGGATTAAATGTAATGGATATGACTGCCTTTACGCTTTGTAATGAAAACAAATTACCTATTATTGTTTTTGATATGAACAAAGTTGGCAACTTAAATAAAGTTGTAAATCAAGAAACTAATGTAGGAACGTTGGTAGAAGGTTAATTTTTAATACCTTTATTTTAAATTTTTGAATCATGAACGAAGAAGTTGAATTTATTATAGACGCTGCAAAAGAAGCAATGGAAAATGCTATGGTGCATTTAGATTCTCAATTGCAAAAAATTAGAGCAGGAAAAGCATCTCCAATGATGTTGAGCAAAGTGCAAGTTGAATATTATGGTGCATTAACACCTATTAATCAGGTAGCAAACGTTAATGCTACAGATGGTAGAACATTAACCGTACAACCGTTTGAAAAATCTATTATTGAGGCGATAGAAAAAGGTATTGCTCACGCCAATTTAGGGTTAAACCCTCAAAATAATGGTGAAAGCATTATCATAAACATACCAGCTTTAACCGAAGAACGAAGAAAAGATTTAGGTAAGCAAGCCAAAGCAGAAGGTGAAGATGCTAAAGTGGGTATTAGAAATGCTCGTAAAGAGGCCAACGATGCTATCAAAAAATTAAATAACGATGGTTTAAGTGATGACCAAACAAAAGATGCTGAAACTTCAGTACAAAATGTAACCAATACTTATACCGCTAAAATAGATGCTTTAATTGAAGCTAAAGAAAAAGATATAATGACTGTTTAATAGTAAAACACTCTAAAACAAATCCTGACTTTTAGTCGGGATTTTTTATTTATGAAAATAAAACATAACATATTATCTATTGTTTTTATACTTACACTTGTTTTTAATAATTATGCTCAAAAAAATCATTTATTAAAATTTTCTGTAAATGTGGTTTCTAAAAATCTGAGCTTTGGTGATTATATTCCTGCAACAATTTCTTGTAACAATGCTCTTAATCAAAAATTTAAAATAAAGTATCGAGGAAACTCAAGTGCTGGTTATGATAAAAAATCTTATTCAATAAAATTTAATAAAAAACAAGCTTTTTATAAGCTAGATAGTGCTTACAAATGGAAATTAAACGCTGAATATATTGATAAAACTTTAATGAGAAACAAATTAAGCTATGATTTGTTTAGGGCTTTCTCAGAAAATAATATATCTCCAAAAATAGAATATGCACTCCTAAATGTTAATGACACCAACAAAGGAATTTATGCACTCACCCAACGTGTTGATGCAAGCTTATTGCAATTAGATAAAACCGATACAAACGCAATTATATTTAAAGCACCACCTATTTCTAACCCAACAGACAGTCACTCTCGAAAACACAAAGGATTTATCTCTTATAGCAACTGGAATCCGTTTTATAAAAAATTTTCTGACAGAGCAAAAGAGAAACTAATTAAACAAACTTATTATAATCAAAGGTATCCCAATATTAATGAATACGATAAGAAACAAGAAATTCATACCCTAACAAATTTTCTTTTTTACTCTTCTGACAATGAGTTTTCTACCCCTGAAATTTTTAATTCTTTTTTTGATTTAGAAAGCTTAATAGATTGGCACTTATTATTGTTGATTACGAATAATGGAGATGGATTAGTTAAAAACTTTTACCTCTACAAACAAAACGCCAATACCCCTTACAAAATTTGTCCTTGGGATTACGACCATAGTTTTGGAAGAGATGGTAATGGAGAACCAGACAAAGAAATTTTCATTAACGTTTCTAAGATTAAAGTCTTAGATCGCCTTATGAAAACAAATGCTTTTAACTATAAAGAAAAGCTATTGTCAAAATATTGTTACTTAAAAAAAGAAAAAATATTAACCTATAAAGCTATTCGTAAAATGGTTAAGAATAATGTTAGGCAACTTAAACCATACATTCGCCAAAATGAAAATATTTGGCCTCCCAACGCAATTCCTTATTTTGAAGATAGTAATTTTAAAACCGAAGTAGCCCTATTAAATTTATGGGTTAAAAAACGATTACCTAAAGTTGAAGCGTATTTATTAGCAATTAATACTAAAGCTTCTGAATAAATTAGTCATGAAAAAATTTCCTACTATAATTTTAATATTAAAAACCTACGGCTTACTACTAAGCATATTTTTTGTTTTTAGATTAATTTTATTTATTACAGAATTTGACCGGCTTAACTTTAACGAAGTATCTTATTTAACAGTTTTTCAATCTTTTGTTATGGGCTTAAGGTTTGATGCTGTAATAATAGGCTACATAATGCTTTTACCAAGCCTATTGTTAATTATTTTAAGTTTTTTTAAAATCCAAACCACTGCTGTTAAACAGGCTGTTTTTATTTGGACTTTTACCTTATTTACCATTTGCTTTATTATTTCTGGGGCAGATATTCCTTATTTTAATCACTTTTATTCGCGATTTTCAATTGGAGCTTTCGCTTGGTTTGACAACCCCGATTTTGTAATTTCTATGATTTTACAAGAACCCAAATATTTTTTAATTGCCATACCCTTTATTATTGTTGTAACTGCTTTTTATAAGATATTAAAAAGAATATTTAGCATTAATTTAAATTTAGAAACAACACCTAAACTGCTTATAAAAATTACTGTTTCACTAGTTTTTATTATCATAATGCTGGTTAGTATTAGAGGTCGAGTGCAACGAAAATCGCCCATAAGAGTTGGCACAGCCTATTTTTCTGACAATTCTTTTTTAAACAAGCTGGGATTAAACCCTGTTTTTACTTTGATGAGAAGTTATTTAGATGCTCAAAATAAAGACAATAAAACCATAAAGTTAATTGATGATAGCACTGCGATTAAAAATATTCA
The DNA here is from genome assembly GCA_049608005.1 of Vicingaceae bacterium. GTDB lineage: Bacteria > Bacteroidota > Bacteroidia > Flavobacteriales_E > Vicingaceae. The sequence goes on along the minus strand of JBMYXB010000110.1, from coordinate 2,210 downwards.
GCACTATTTAGGAATTACTAAACCTGAATTTGATTCTCCTATTGCTAGAAAAATTTTAGCGGACACCTTAGCTCCAAACAAACAAAATGTAGTGCTTATTATTATGGAAAGTATGAGTGCTGGTAAAATGAGCAGACACGGAAACCCTAACAACTTAACACCATTTTTAGATAGCCTGTCGCACCAATCAAATTATTTCGAGAACATTTACACCTCTGGAAAACATACGTTTAATGGAATTTTTAGCACCCTATTTTCTTTTCCAGCCTTATACAATCAACACCCCATGAAACAAATTAAAAATTACAACGGTTTAAGTTCCGCTTTACTTAAAAATGGATATACCACCACCTATTTTACTACGCACGATAGCCAGTTTGATAATGTAGAGGGCTTTTTAAGAGCAAATGATTTTCAAAACATAATAAGCCAAACTAACTACCCAGAAAACGAAATAAAAAGCACCTTAGGTGTTCCTGATGATTATATGTTTAGATATTCTATAGATGAACTGAATAAGCTTTCAAAACAAAACAAACCATTTTTTGCTACTTTTATGACAACAAGCGATCATGGACCATATTACATTCCTGAATATTTTACACCTAAAACTAGCAATCTAAAACAGCAAATAGTTGAATATGCTGATTGGTCGCTTCAACAATTTATTTCTTTAAGTAAAAAAACAAATTGGTTTGATAACACCTTATTTGTTTTTATTGCAGATCATGGTGCCCCTTTAAATGCTAAGTATGATATTGCTTTAAATTATCATCATTCTCCTTTAATTTTTTATGCTCCTAAAACATTAAAACATAAAACATTTAACAACATTGGCGGGCAAATAGACCTATACCCTACGCTTATGGGAATGCTTAATTTGCCATACATCAATAACACTTTAGGTATTGATTTAATAAAAGAAAAACGCTCTTACATAATAATTAATGATGATGATAAATTTGGTGTTTTAGATACTACACATCTATTAATAGTAAAAAAAGACGAGCAACCAAAACTATATAATTATCAAAACAAAGAAGTAAAAAACAGTATTAAACAAAACAAAGAAAAAGCAACAGAAATGGAAACTTACGGAAAATCTAACCTGCAAGTTTTTCAATGGATGCTATTAAATAATAAAACCTCATCCGTTAAATAACGAATGAGGTTTAAAAATATAATCAATCTCCCTAATTCTCCTTCAAAAGAAGGAATAAAGTAGGTTTACATCATTCCTGGCATTCCACCACCCATTCCTCCCATAGGAGGCATAGCAGCACCTTCTTCTTCTGGCTCGTCAGTTATCACACATTCTGTAGTTAATAATAACGCAGCAATAGAAGCTGCATTCTCTAAAGCAATTCTTGTTACTTTAGTTGGATCAATAATTCCAGCTTTATACATATTAGTGTATTCTTCAGTTCTTGCATTGTAACCAAAATCAGCTTTTCCTTCTCTTACTTTCTGAACAACAACAGCACCCTCACCACCAGCATTGGTAATAATTTGTCTTAAAGGCTCTTCAATTGCTCTTCTTACAATAGCAATACCTGTTGTTTCATCAGCGTTAACACCTTCTAATTTTGCTAAAGCTTTTTCTGCTCTAACTAAAGCAACACCCCCACCAGGAACAATTCCTTCTTCTACAGCAGCTCTAGTTGCCGCTAAAGCATCATCCACTCTATCTTTCTTCTCTTTCATTTCAACCTCTGTAGTAGCACCAACATAAAGTACAGCAACACCACCAGCTAATTTAGCTAAACGCTCTTGTAATTTTTCTTTATCGTAATCAGAAGTAGTCGTTTCTATTTGTGCTTTAATCTGACCAACTCGTCCTTGAATATCTGCTTTTTTACCAGCTCCATTTACAATGGTTGTGTTGTCTTTATCAATCGCTACTTTTTCTGCTGTTCCCAACATTTCAATCGTAGCATTCTCTAATTTAAATCCTTGCTCTTCAGAAATTACAGTTGCAGCAGTTAAAATTGCAATATCTTCTAGCATTGCTTTTCTTCTATCTCCAAATCCTGGAGCTTTAACTGTAGCTATTTTTAAACCACCTCTTAATTTATTTACCACTAAAGTAGCCAATGCTTCTCCATCAACATCTTCTGCAATAATTAACAATGGTTTTCCTGTTTGTGCAACTGGTTCTAATATTGGTAAAAGATCCTTCATGTTAGAAATCTTTTTATCATAAACCAAAA
>JBMYXB010000109.1:0-7931 GCA_049608005.1 Vicingaceae bacterium | reverse complement strand
TAACTTATTATTTATAGCTTCTCTGCTTCAGTTCAATATCGTTAAATTCTAATTCTTCTTTGTGCATTACAGCATCTCTTGGTTCTCCTTTGTGTTCCCAAGCAGCAACGTAAGCAAAGTCTTTATCATTTCTCTTAGCCTCTCCTTTTTGTAATCCGTCTTCTTCAACAGACTCTTCTCTAAAGTGACCACCACAAGACTCTTCTCTTGCTAAAGCATCTTTTGCGAAAAGCTCACCCAGTTCTAAGAAATCAGCAACTCTTCCTGCTTTTTCTAGTTCAGGGTTTAATTCGTTCATTCCACCAGGAATACGAACATCTTTCCAAAAGTCTTCTCTAATGGCTTTAATCTCATCCATTGCTTCAGTTAAACCTTTAGCGTTACGAGCCATTCCAACTTTATTCCACATCACTTCTCCCAGTCTTTTATGGAAAGAGTCAACAGACTTTGTTCCTTTAATATTAATTAGCTTTTCTAGTCTATCTGTTACTTCTTTAGCAGCTTCGTTAAATTCAGGTAAATCTGTAGAGATTGTTCCTGTTCTAATGTCATCCGCTAAATAGTCTCCAATAGTGTAAGGCAACACAAAATAACCATCGGCTAAACCTTGCATTAATGCAGAAGCTCCCAATCTGTTTGCTCCGTGATCAGAGAAATTCGCTTCTCCGGCAGCATAACAACCAGGAATTGTTGTCATTAAGTTGTAATCACACCAAATACCACCCATAGTATAATGTACCGCAGGGTAAATCATCATTGGTGTTTTGTAAGGGTTTTCTGCAACAATTTTCTCATACATTTGGAAAAGGTTACCGTATTTTTCTTCGATAACTTTTTCTCCTAACTCTATAATTTTTGTTTCGCTAGGGTTGTTGATACCTGTAACTAAAGCTTTTTCTGAACCATACCTGTGTATTGCAGATTTAAAATCTAAATAAACAGCTTCTCCTGTAGCATTAACTCCGAAACCAGCATCACATCTTTCTTTTGCAGCACGAGATGCAACATCTCTTGGCACTAAGTTTCCGAAAGCAGGATACCTTCTTTCTAAATAATAATCTCTTTCGTCTTCACTTAAATCGGTAGGCTTTTTCTTTCCTTCACGGATAGCCATTACATCGTCCATATTTTTTGGAACCCAAATTCTTCCATCATTTCTTAATGATTCTGACATTAATGTCAGTTTAGATTGGAAATCTCCAGATCTAGGAACACAAGTTGGGTGAATTTGAGTATAACAAGGGTTAGCAAAGTAAGCTCCTTTTTTATGGATTTTCCAAGCAGCAGAAACGTTAGACCCCATTGCGTTGGTAGATAAAAAGAAAACGTTTCCATAACCACCAGAAGCAATTACTACTGCGTGTGCCGAATGTTTTTCAATTTCTCCAGTAATCATGTTACGAGCAATAATTCCTCTCGCTTTACCATCAACTTTTACAATGTCCATCATTTCATGACGGTTATACATGGTAATTTTTCCTTTTCCAATCTGTCTATTCATTGCAGAGTAAGCTCCCAATAAAAGTTGCTGACCAGTTTGTCCTTTAGCGTAAAAAGTTCTAGAAACTAAAACTCCACCAAAAGAACGGTTGTCTAATAAACCTCCGTATTCTCTAGCAAAAGGAACACCCTGTGCAACACATTGGTCAATAATATTGGCAGAAACTTCTGCTAAACGGTAAACATTACCTTCTCTAGCTCTGTAATCACCACCTTTAACTGTATCGTAAAATAATCGGTAGGTAGAATCACCATCATTTTGATAGTTTTTTGCAGCATTAATACCTCCTTGAGCAGCAATTGAGTGTGCTCTTCTTGGAGAATCTTGGTAAGCAAAAGCTTTTACAGCATAACCCATCTCAGCAAGAGATGCGGCAGCAGCACCACCAGCTAAACCAGTACCCACAACAATAATATCAATTAATCTTTTGTTGGCAGGATTAACAACGTTAATCTCGTTTTTGTGTTTTGTCCATTTATCCTTAAGAGGACCTTCTGGAATTTTTGAATCTAATTTTGACATATTCTAAAGGTTAAAAAGATTAATGTGATGTTAAGTGGTGGAAAAGGGCAATAAAAATAAATCCTAAAGGAATTATGATTGCGTAAAGGTTTCCTAATTTTTTAATAATTGGAGTGTATTTGTTGTGGTTAAATCCTGCAGATTGAAACGCAGATTGAAAACCGTGTAATAAGTGTAAGCTTAAAAACACAAAAGATACACAGTAAATTCCTACTCTAATAGGATCTTCCATTTTGTGTACTAAATGAGGAAAATATTTTGTTGGCTCGTCCCACTTTCCTTCAACAAATTTGTCAACGATTTCTGGAATCCAAAAATCATAAAAGTGTAAACCTAAAAACAAGAAAATCATTATTCCAGTAATAATCATGTTTCTACTCATCCAAGAAGCGTTTTCGCTTGGCTTGTTCATTGCGTACTTAATTGGTCTGGCAGCTTTGTTTTTTAAATCTAAATAAATTCCCATTCCTAAGTGGAAAACAACACCAAATAGTAAAACTGGTTGCATGGCAAACTGAATTAAACCGTTTGTGCCCATAAAATGAGAAACCTCATTAAAGACATCTGCACTAATTACAGATAAAAAATTGATAACGAAATGTTGTAGTAAAAAGATTAATAAGAAAAATCCTGAAAGGGCCATTAATACTTTTCTACCAACTGAAGATGATGAAAATCCTTTGCTCATAGTGTGCAATGTTTATTAAAAATAAATAAGTCTTGCAAATGTAGAAATTGTATAAGATGTTACAAGGTTTCGGGGGTGTTTTTTTGGTTGAATCCTTATTTTGAATGATTCTAAATATGTTTTTTTACGTTAAGAGATGTTGCAAGATTGTTTTTTAGAAAAAAGACAGGTCTCTTTGTTTAAACACAGACCTCCCCTAAAACTATAACATCATTCAAAATAAAACCTAAAATTAGTTTTTGTAAAATCTTAGACAACTTAAAAGGTTTTATTTGTTGAATTTAGCATTGATTTATGAGAACACTACAAAAAGAACAAAACGAACTGTCTGAAGCTAATTTTCAGGTTAAAACACTTGAAAACACAGTAGAAATTAAATTTTCGGAAAAGCTTAAAAACATTAACTTATTTCCGTTAACGCCCACAACAATAGAAATTTTACAAATTAATTTAGGAAAGTTATGCAACCAAGTTTGCGAACATTGCCATGTTGATGCAGGACCAGACCGAAAAGAAATTATGGTTAAAGAGGTGTTGTTGCAATGTTTAGAAGCGGCAAAAACACCAACAATTCACACGGTAGATTTAACTGGTGGAGCACCAGAAATGAATCCGAATTTTAGATGGTTTGTTTCGAAACTTGCACAGTTGGGTAAAAAAGTAATCGTTAGGAGTAATTTAACCATTTTGACGTATAAAAAGTACTTGGACATTCCACAGTTTTATGCTGATAACAACGTAACAGTAGTTTCTTCTATGCCCTGTTATTCTAAAGACAATGTAGATAAACAAAGGGGTAATGGCGTTTTTGAAAGATCGATACAAGCTTTACAACGATTAAATGAAGTGGGTTATGGAAAACAAGATTCTGGTTTGGAGTTAGATTTAGTTTTTAATCCTGGCGGAGCTTCTTTACCACCAGAGCAAACCGCTTTAGAATTAGATTATAAAAGAGAGTTAAAAGAACTTTTTAATATTGAGTTTAACAGTTTATACACCATTACCAATTTACCAATTAGCAGGTTTTTAGATTATCTTTTAAAAGAAGAAAAGTATGAGGACTATATGAACAAACTAATTGAATCTTTTAACCCTGTTGCTGCTCATGAAGTAATGTGTAGAAACACGATTTCTGTTGGTTGGGATGGCAAACTTTTTGATTGTGATTTTAATCAAATGTTAGAGTTAGGTGTTGCTTCATCATCTAAAGACATAAAAGATTTTAATGGTGATGAATTGGCAAAAAGAAACATAATTTTAGGGCAACATTGTTATGGTTGTACTGCTGGTGCAGGATCTAGCTGTCAAGGAAGTTTGGCGTAAGGATAGATTCAAGACTAAAAGAGACAAGATTTTAAGATGAAAAAACTATTTATATTACTCTTTGTTATTACTCTCGGCTTAAGAGCGTTCACTCAAAACTATACTTCGTTTGATGAGATGAAGGAAAATATTGTTTCTAAAACAATGCCTTTAATTACGGTAGAAGAATTAAAAAAAGTTGAAAACACAAAAAAGCCACTGTTGATTTTAGATGCACGTGAGCAAAACGAATTTAATGTAAGTCATATTAAAAATGCAAAATATGTTGGGTATGACCGGTTTAAAATTAAAGACCTAAAAGGTTTAGATAAACAAGCAACTATTGTTATTTATTGTTCTGTTGGATATAGGAGTGAAAAAATTGCCGAAAAATTGAAAAAAGCAGGCTTTAAAAAAGTGATGAATTTAAAAGGAGGAATATTTGATTGGGTAAATTCTGGTTACCCAGTTTATGATAATTCAGGAAATGAAACTCAAAAAGTGCATGCTTATGATAAATCATGGGGAAAATGGTTAACAAAAGGAGAAAAGGTTTATGAATAAGAGTTTATTAATCGTTTTTGTAAAAAACATCATTTTAGGAAAGGTGAAAACGCGTTTAGCTAAAACCGTTGGAGATAATAAAGCGTTTGAGGTGTATAAACAATTGGTTGATATTACCGAAGAGGCGTCCTTAAAAGTAGATGCCGATAAGCACATTTATTTTTCTGATGTGATAATAAACAGTAAGTGGCCAAACGAGTTAAAATTTGTGCAACAAGGGGAAAACTTAGGTGATAGAATGCTGAACGCTTTTGAGCATGGGTTTAAACAAGGTTATGAAAAAATAATTTTGATAGGCTCTGACTTGCCAGATATTTCTCCCGAAATTATTGAAGAAGGTTTTGAAGTTTTAGAAGATAACGAGGTTGTTTTTGGGCCTGCAGAAGATGGAGGCTATTATTTGGTGGGGATGAGTAAACCAGAGTTTTGTGTTTTTCAAAATAAAAAATGGAGTACAGAAGTCTTGTTGCACGACTCGTTGACTGAATTAAAAGAAAAAAACAGTACTGCAGGTTTGCTTAAAACATTAAACGATATTGATACCTTTGAGGATTATAAAAAAAGTAAACTTTACAGAGATGAAAAATGTTATACTAATACTTAGCTCAATATTATTAATAGCGTGTACATCACAAAAAAAAGTTACAAACACTACTGCTACAGCAAATGTAACAAATCAAAAAAAAGAATCTAAAATGTACGGCAAGGTGGTTGTTAAGTCTAAACCATCAAACAATGGAAACTCAGAAATGCCTGTTTTTTACTTTAACATGAGTGGGGTAGATTATCGTATAAACTTTAAAAAAAGCAAAGTATCAAAAACAGAAATACAAAAATATCTTTTTAAAGATATAGACGTGTTGGGAGAAACGAAAGTAAATGTTGCCACAAACACACCATTAACGAATGGTGCTAGCGAGGAAGAAAACCAGAAAGTTGAAGAAGGTTTAAGTATTGTTATTTATAAAATAATAGAGTAGTTATCTATACGTTTTTAGGTCGGAAGGGATGTGGTTCCAAACACAATTGTAAATAGAGTGAAAACGCCCGTTTTTATACATATATTCAAAATCGTTAATTAAAAAGTGTTCATTTTCTTTAATTGATTCTAAATTGGTAATATCAATTTTTTCGGTGTGTACCGAACCTCCTGTTTGTCTTGCCAAATCTAAATATTGAATGTTAATTCTATTTTTAGCACCACAAGCAATAACTCTAACAGGTAGCTTTATTTTTTCAATAAATTTATAATCACGCATACTTTCCATATTATCGGCAACTAAAATTATTTCATTGGCTGGGGGGTAGTGTTTTATTCCATCAATAATTGCCTCAATATCGTTTTCCAATCCTTCACCACCACCAGAACCATTTTTCATACATTTTGTGGCAGTGTTAACAACAGCGTCTATATTCTTATTTTTTGTAATGTAAATACCTTTTGTTTCTAAAGGTTTCTTTTTTATAGAAGGTTTTTCGTCACCATCATTAAAAAAAACAAAAGAATTAGCAAGTTTATTTTCTGCTTGCTTTTTTAACCAAACAAAAACTTGTGCACTGTAGGGCGACATACTTCCGGTAACATCTGTAACAACAATAAAGTTTTTCCAGTTTTTATTTCTGTTAAAAGCACCTAAAACCGTAGTGTCTTTGTAAAGCGATTGCAAATAAAAAAAATCTGGCGGAGAGGGTGGTTTTATTGTATCAACATACCAAATGGTATCGTGTATGTAGCCAATCTGCTGATCGTAATGTGTTTTTATATCATATTTTTTTGGTGTGGTATCATTTTCAATACTGTCATTTTTCAGCATTGTAGATACCAAACTTGTAAGATAATCAGCTTCAGAAACCAACATTGTTTTAGTAGCATTTGGACGAAAGGTAACCACAAAACCATGAAACATTTTGTTGCATTCTTCTCTAGAATTTCCGTTGGTTTGACTAATGAGTTCAAATTCCCAAAACCTATTTTCAAATAAATGAGGAACCAGTTGTTGGAGTTCTTTTAGTCTGCTTTTATTGAGCTCTTTTTGATTGAAAGATTCAACGGTTCTGTATTTGGTATAAACCAATTCTAACTTAATTACAGCCCTTTCTTTCAGTTGTTTTTTTTGTTCAGGGTTTAAAACCAGCTTTTTTGCAAAAGGCATTGCTATGCAAAGTTGGTTTTCTTTCAGCTGTTTCGTTTTAATTTCTGCAACAAATTTTGGTTCAGAATTTATTAATGCACTAAAGGTTTGTGCAAAACATGTTTGTGCATTAAAAAGAGTTAAAATTAAAAGTAGAAAACAACGTTTTCTGAAAGAATAAGAATTTTGCATTAAATCTGTTTAGTTACCTTTGCAATATACAAGAACTTTAAAGAATCCAAAATATTGCAAAAAGTAAAAGCCAAAAAACACCTCGGACAACATTTTTTAACCGATTTAAGTATCGCTAAAAACATTGTTGATGCCCTTACGGAAACATCAAAATACAAAAAAGTAGTTGAGGTTGGCCCAGGAATGGGGGTGCTTACTCAGTTTTTAATTGAAAATAAAGCTTACGATACTTTTCCAATAGACATTGATAAAGAATCGATAGGTTATTTGGCAGAAAAATATCCGCAATTAAAAGGAAATATTATTTATGGTGATTTTTTAGAAATGGACCTGAATGATATTGTTAATGAGGAGCCATTTGCGGTAATCGGAAACTTTCCTTACAATATTTCTACACAAATATTATTTAAGGTGTTAGATCACAAAGATCAAATTCCAGAATGTGTTGGAATGTTTCAGAAAGAAGTTGCCGAGCGTTTTGCTGCTGGACCAGGCTCTAAAACTTATGGAATTACAAGCGTGCTGTTACAAGCTTTTTATGATGTTGAGTATTTGTTTACCGTAGGAAGAGATGTTTTTGATCCACCACCAAAAGTACAATCGGCAGTTATTCGTTTTGTAAGAAATGACAAAATGAAACTTGATTGTGATGAAAAAAAGTTTAAAAGTATTGTAAAAATGGCCTTTAACCAACGCAGAAAAATGATGAGAAAGTCATTAAAAAGCCTACTTAATGAATCCAATAAAGACCATAAAGTTTTAACAAAAAGGCCAGAACAATTAAGCGTTAAGGAGTTTGTAGAGCTAACCAACATGATAGGTTAATATTAGCGTGGAAAAACAATTAAAAAACAGGCTCCCGGATTGTTTTTAACACTTATAGTTCCGTTTAGCTGCTCTACAAAAGCGCTAATAAGTAAGCACCCCAAAGATGAGGTGTTAGTAAAAGGAAAGCCTTCAGGAGCTCCCACACCATCATCTTTAAACATTAAAACAGTGTTGTCACCTTTGTTGTAAGCAGAAATATTAA
>JBMYXB010000108.1:0-8215 GCA_049608005.1 Vicingaceae bacterium | reverse complement strand
CTCTTTTTCCATCTGCCGATGTAACAAAGAATAAATCATTATCAGCAGTATTTATAGGGTAACCCATATTAACTGGTTGTGACCAATTACCATTTGCATCTAATGTTGATGAGAATACATCATAACCACCAATACTATTTTCGTTGTTAGAACTAAAATACATAGTTTTTCCATCTGGATGGATGAAAACACCATCTTCATCTGCAGGAGTGTTAATTACATTTCCAACATTTTTTGGAATATCCCAGCTACCATCAGCAAGTTTATCACAAACGTAAATATCTTTACCGCCATTTCCATTTTCTCTATCACTCACAAAATAAAGAGATTTTCCATCTGGAGAAAGGTGAGCATGCGTTTCTTGAGATTTTTGATTGATGTTACTATCTAGGGATACAGGGTAAGACCATTCTCCATTTCCTTCTAAATTCGATTGGTAAATATTTCCATCACCATTATCATCTCTATAAATAAAAAGCGTTTTTCCGTCAGTAGAAACGTTTACTACCGCTTCATGCCCAGTTGTGTTAATGTTGATAGGTGTAGGCTCTGTCCATGTTCCGTTATATTTGTATGAAACATAAATATCTTCATAAAATTTCCCATCAGACATTTCAATGATGTACATATTTGAACTATCACTTAATAACCTTCTTGATGTAAAATAAATTGTAGATTCATCAAATAAAACAGCAGGGCTGTAATCTTCATATTTAGAATTAATTTTAGCACCTAAGTTTTTAATTTCTGTTTTAACTGGGTTTGCAACTGCAATTTTTGCATTCTCACAATACTTCTTTTGTTTATCAATGTCAGAGTATAAAAAATGTTTTTTTGAAGTTTTACCCTTAAATGTGTCATAGTTAGAAAGAGCGTCATCTAATTGATAGCTAAGGTGTTGAGCTCTTGCTAAATAGAAATATACTTCTTTTGGTGCTTTTTTCTCTGTATGAGAGTAAGGATCGTAGTTATTAGAAACATTTTTAGCTGCAGCTGTAAGGTAACTAAGCGCTTTTGCTTTTTGGTTTTTAGACTCTATATAACAAACCCCAACTTTGTAATTTAAATTACTGTTTTCTGGTTGTTCTTTTTGAAGGTCTATCCATAATGGTAAGGCAACATGATATAATTTTTCTTCAATTAAGGTATTGGCCTCTAAAAATTTTTTTTTAAAAGTTTCTTCTTGAGCGAAAAGATTAATTGTTGTAAACAAACAACATAGTAATATAGAAATGTATCTAATCATTATTGACATTATTTAAGTGTAATTGTAACGTATTGATATTTTTCATAAACCTCTCTCGGCTCTGGTTTTCCTTGTATGTATTCAGGACCATTAACGCTTGAGTTTACTTCTTTAAAAATAATATATTTAGAACTAACGCCTTTTGACATTAGCTCACTTTTGATGTGCCGTTGCGCATCAATTGCCCTCTTATAAGCTAAGGCATCATTTGTTCTAAACGATCTACTAGGAACTTTAGAAGCACTAGATTTAACAGAAATAACAACTCTTCTGGACTTTTTAACATTTTTTAAAGCTCCTTCTATCATCTTGATATACTTAGGGTTTCTTCGATCAATTTTATTTTTGTTATACCCAAAGTGTTGGGTAAATGAATATTCTTCGAGTACAAAATCTTCCTCTTTTGGTTCTTCTATAATTGGTGTTGTATCAATAATTTCTTTAGGAGTTTCAGGTGTAATTATTACAGGACTAACCTTTGTTGAGTCTCCAAAAATTACATCATCTAAATTTATAGCTCTATTAATTTCTTGGTAACCAGAAGATGGTGCAACGTAAATGTCTTCTGTCTTACTATATTTTAGAGTTGAATAAACAATGTTGTAATTATTACCAGGTTCAAGTATTGCATAAAACTTCCCATCTCTTTTTCTTGGTCTGTAAATTTTCGGCTTTTCATCAGCACCTATTTTAGTAACAACAACTTCAGCATCATCAGGTAATTCTTTCATCCCAATAACAGCCATATATCCTTTTAACAGTGTTAATGATTTTTCTTCAGCTTCTTCTAATTCAATAGCGTAAATGTCTTTTTCACCATATCCTTCATCTTTAAAAGATGAAAAATAACCTCTTTTTCCATCAGCAGATGTAACAAAAAATATATCATCATCAGTGGAATTAACAGGGTAACCCATATTTACTGGATCGGTCCAATTTCCATCAGTATCTTTTGTTGAGTAAAAAATATCATAATCACCTATACTATTTTCTCCATTTGAGCTAAAATACATTGTTTTTCCATCAGGATGAATAAAAACTCCATCTTCATCGTAAGGTGAATTGATAGTATTACCTAAATTTTGTGCTTTTGCCCATTCTCCATTTGGTAGCCTTTTGCATACGTATATGTCTTTTCCTCCTTTACCGCCATCCCTATCACTTACAAAATATAAATAGTTATCATTAGGAGATATGTGTGCATGGGTTTCTCTAGATTCAAGATTTACATCAGAACCTATTTTTATTGGTTCAGACCAACTATCTCCACTTTTGGTGCTAGTATAAATATTGCCATCCCCGCTGTCATCTTTAAAAATAAATAAAGTCTGTCCATCTGCAGAAATATTAACAATAGCTTCATGTCCATCAGTATTAATATTTAAAAGTTCTGGTTCAGACCAAGTGCTATCATATTTATTTGAAACATAAATGTCTTCAAAATGCTTGCCGTCAATAAAATCATAATAGTAAATATTAGAACTATCTTTTCTAACCCTTCTTGAAGTAAAGTATATTGTTGACTCATCAACAGAAATTACAGGGCTATAATCTCCATAAGTTGAATTTATATTGGTACCTAAATTAGTAACTATTGTTTTTACAGGGGTAGCAACAGCTTTTTTTGCGTTTTCACATTGTTTTAATCCTAAATCAGCTTTTTTATATAAAAAGTGCTTAGGTGTGGCTAATTTTTTAAATGTGTTGTAACTGGTTGTTGCATCATCTAAATCGTAGTTAATGTGTTGAATTATAGCTAAATAAAGAAATGAGTTTAAAGGTGCCTTTTTTTCTAAGTGAGAAAAAGGGTCGTACTTTTTAGTTGTATTAACCGTTGCTTTTTTAAAGTAGTCTAAAGATTTTAATTTATCGTTAGCTGTGCTTATGTAGCAAAGTCCAATTTTATAATTGATGTTAGCATTTGTAGGTTGTTGTTTCAATAGCTTTAACCAAATAGGAAGCGCAACCTTAAATTGATTTTCCTCAATTAAAGTGTTGGCTTCCTTAAAATCTTGTTTAAATGTTTCTACTTGTCCATAAACTCTTGTTAAAGAGAGTGAAAGGAGAAATATTAAACATGTATTTTTCATAGTTAAAGAAATAATAGTTAAACTATTTTATAGTTCTCTATTAACATCAAATTGCTCCAAATAATCAGCAACTCTTCTCACAAACATTCCTCCTAAAGCACCATCAACAACTCTATGGTCGTAAGCGTGTGATAAGAACATTTTATGACGAATTGCAATAGCATCTCCGTTTGGAGTTTCAATAACAGCTGGTTTCTTTTGGATTGCTCCAACTGCCATAATTGCAACCTGTGGTTGGTTAATAATTGGTGTACCCATTACATTTCCGAAAGAACCAACATTTGTTACTGTATATGTTCCACCAGCAATATCATCAGGAGTAAGTGCATTATTTCTTGCTCTGTTGGCTAAATCGTTAACAGCTTTAGTCATTCCAGTTAAGTTTAACTGATCTGCATTTTTAATTACAGGAACAATTAAGTTTCCAGAAGGAAGAGCTGTAGCCATTCCAAGGTTAATGTTTTTTCTTTTGATGATGTTTTCACCATCAACAGAAACATTAATCATAGGGAAATCTTTTATTGCCTTAACAACAGCTTCCATGATAATTGGCGTAAACGTAATTTTTTCGTTCTCTCTCGCTAAGAAATCATTTTTGATTTTGTTTCTCCAGTTAACAATGTTAGTCATGTCAGCTTCAACGTAAGAAGTTACGTGAGGTGAAGTTTGTTTTGACATTACCATGTGGTTAGCAATGAGCTTTCTCATTCTATCCATTTCAATAATCTCATCACCAGCATTAACTGATACGTTAGCTTTTTTAGGTTCTGCTTTAACTTGTGCAGCAGGAGCTGGGGTTGCAGCTGCTGGAGTAGTTGTAGTTGCTGCAGGTGCCGGAGCAGCTGTAGCTGTGTTTCTATTTGGTAAGTAATCTAAAATATCTTTTTTAGTAACTCTACCATCTTTACCAGAACCGTTAATTGATTCTAATTCACTCATTGAAATTCCTTCTTTCTCAGCTATAGATTTTACCAATGGAGAGTAGAATTTTCCAGAATCAGAAGTTGTACTGATTTTTTCAGCAGCAACTACGCTAGCAACTGAAGCCGTTTCAGCAATTGGTGCAGTAACTTCAGCAGGAGCTTCTTGAGCTGGAGCAGCAGGTGTTTCTGCCGCAGCTTCACCTTCAGACCCAATAATAGCAATTGCTTGTCCAACCTGAACAACATCACCTTCGTTAAATAATTTTTTAATTAAAACTCCTTCAGCTGTTGAAGGAACTTCAGAATCAACTTTGTCGGTTGCAATTTCTACTACAGATTCATCTGCTTCAATTGTATCTCCAACTTCTTTTAACCAACTTGTAATTGTTGCTTCAGCAACACTTTCACCCATTTTAGGCATTATCAATTCAACTTGCGCCATATGCTATATTTCCTTTTAAAATTTATTTTTTTGACAAGTCACAAATATAACCTAAAAAAACCTATTTTTCTAACGATTTTAGGGTATAATTTAGAGGTTGGTTAACTGTTTGATAATGAGGTTTAAACATGTAATATTTTGCTTTTTTTTAGTGGTATTTTTTAATGCTTCTGCTCAAGATTCTAATTTCAAGAAATTTAGGCGGTTAAGTGGACCAGAAAAGTGTTGGGTTATTTTTCATCCTTTTGTGGCTAAAAAAGCATTGAAAATTTCTGAACAAACACGAAAAGTTACCAAAGAAATTCAGCAAAAAAGGCTATTAAAAGGAAATGGAAATGGAGGACAAATTGATGCGTTTAGACATGCTTTTTGGATGGCAACTTTAACGCAAGAAATTGGTAAAAGAAGAGCCAGAAGTTTGGGCAAAAAACACGAAAAAGGAAATTACAAAGATTATAAAAAAAGAAGGTTAGAAGATGGAGCTATTCCTGATAAAATAAGCTCTGAAATGGATTTATTTAACAATGAAGTTGGAATTGAAATTGGAGAAAAAAGTAGTGCTCTAGAGTTACAAAGAATTGTAGTTGTTGCCGTTAAAAATGGCAGATGTAAAATCATAAAAAAAGATGCTTACGAAAACTTTTTAGATTGTGAAGGGAATTACATTTCGTTAGAAATTTTACAAGGAAAATGGGATAATAATAAGTGTTTGGTTTGGAGTGATGAAATTGGACTTTAGAAGAAAACTAATTTCACGAGAAAAATAATCCCTACAATAACTATGATAGTAGTCCCTAATGAAATAATCAGTTTCTGAATACGTTGTTTTTTTTCAATTTCTCTATTTTGTTTTAATGTTTCAAGTAAGTTTTCTTTTTCTTGAGGTGTCATTTCTTTTACTGAAATAGGTTTACCCTTAGTATACTCCTTCTTATATTTTGAAAATGGTTTATTTTTATTTTTTCTTCGATTGTTGTTTTTCATCGAAGCAATCATTGCAGCTATAGAACCTTCTCCTCCCATAAATTACTTTACGCAACTAACCAAAACAGGTTTCACATTCTTATCAGTAGTAGCAAAAAGATAAATTTCTCCGCCATCTTTGAGCTTTAACTTTTGTTTGACTTGCTCAACTTTATGCTTGAAATTTCTACAACTCACATTGGCTTTTGTAATGCCTAATTTTTTAAATTCTTTAGGATTGTATGCTGTAATGTGCTTAATTTTAAATGTCCTTCCTGGGAAATTCTCAATTAAATTTTCTGAAGTGTAAAGATGGGAGTGTTGAGCTATTTTTTTTACCTCGTATTCATTACAAATACTATTAAATGCACCTGCTTTTAATATGGCAGAATTTGGTTCGTATAAATGCCTGAGAGGTTCTGAATACTCTACAGTAGAGTTAAATTCTTCTTCATAATTAAACGAAAATTCTTGATTGTTTTTTGTAAGGTTTATTGTGTGAATCTGTGGTTCTGATGTGAAATCTTTTTCTAATAAATAAAGCACTTCTTTGCAATCGTTATTTACTGAAATTATCCAAATTGCAGAAACACATTTTAAATCTTTTAATGTTTGTTTAATGTCTAAAAGTGGAGCAGTTTTTACCAATATTTTATTGGTGAAATGAAAAATATCAGGTGCTAAATCTATGATGTTTGGAGTGCACTCATCTAATTTGAAAACACGCTGATTTTCATTTCTTCTACTAGGATCGATGTAAACAACATCAAATTGTTGTGAATTATTCTCTATAAACTCCTCTGCAGTAGAATTAACAATAGAAATATTATTAGCTTTTAATGCCTTAAAATTATGTTTTACTGTTTGATGTAAATCAGTATTCTGTTCTATATGAGTAACTCTTTCAAAACTTCTAGCAAAATAAAAGCTATCCACTCCAAATCCACCAGTTAAATCCACTAAAGATTCGCCTTTAACTAATTTGCTTTTGTAAACCCCAGTTAATTCTGAAGAGCATTGCTCTAAAGACAATTTTGAGGGGTAAATTATGTTGGGTGTGTTAAAAAAAACAGGAATTTTACTTTTTGCTTTTTGTAAACCATTAATTTGAGCTAAAATGAATTCTTTGTTGAGCGTAGGTTGTTTGCTCAATATTAAGGCAATCTCATTAAGAGAATCATTTTTATGATTCTCAATAAACTTTATGTCTTCAGATTTATCCAAAATAGACTTCAAAAATATTACTTTTATCTTATTATATGAGTAATCATTTTTTAGATACCAAAATAGAGTTTTTAAAAGGCGTAGGACCAAAGCGTGCAGAGATGTTACGTAAGGAATTAGGTATTGCAACTTTTGGACAGCTTTTATTACATTATCCGTTTCGATATATTGATAAATCTAAGCTATTTAAAATTGCAGATATTAATTCTGATGAAATTCATATACAATTAAGAGGTAAGGTGGTTGAATTAAGAACGCTAGGAGAGAAAAGAGGGAAGCGTTTAGTTGCAACGTTAAAAGATGATACAGGCGAGATTGAATTAGTTTGGTTTAAAGGGATTAAATGGTTAGCATCATCAATAACTATTGGTAAAGAATATGTGGTTTATGGAAAGCCAACAGAATACAATCATCGATACAATATTGCCCATCCTGATATTGATTTAGTAGATAATGCATTGGTGGCCAACCAAGTTACTTTAGAAGCGGTTTATCCTACAACAGAATTGCTAACTAGGATGAGCTTGAATGCTAAAGGGATTCATAAAATTCAGAAAAACTTAGTAGCACAGTTGCCTAATAAGATACAAGAAACCTTACCGGTCTCAATAATTGAAGAACTAAAATTAGTTGATAAAGAGAAGGCGTTAATAAATGTGCATGCTCCAGAAAATGAGTACCTTTTACAGAAGTCTAGATATCGTTTAAAATTTGAGGAATTATTCTATTTACAATTGAATATGCTCAGACAAAAAGGCATCAAAAAAGAAGTGATAAAAGGAGCAGTTTTTAATCGAGTAGGAAATTATTTTAATCAGTTTTATAATGAGAAATTACCTTTTGAATTGACAGGAGCTCAAAAGCGTGTTTTAAAAGAGATTAGAGATGATGTTGGTTATGGCAACCATATGAATAGATTACTGCAAGGGGATGTGGGTAGTGGGAAAACCATTGTGGCTTTGATGAGTATTTTAATTGCAATTGATAATGGTTATCAGGCTTGTTTGATGGCTCCAACAGAGATTTTAGCCAGCCAACATTTTGAAGGTATTTCTGAACTAGTTGAGGGAATGGGTTTAAATGTACAGTTGTTAACGGGGTCTGTAAAAACAAAAAAACGTAGAGAAATACATGAACAGTTAGAAAATGGAGAACTCCATATTTTAATAGGAACACATGCGTTAATAGAAGATAAAGTAAAGTTCGATAGGCTTGGGTTTGTAGTGATTGATGAGCAACATCGTTTCGGAGTTCAGCAGCGTTCAAAGTTATGGAGAAAAGGAGCAGTAAGCCCATCCTCAATCCTTCCCAAAGGGAAGGAAAAGGA
>JBMYXB010000107.1:0-8419 GCA_049608005.1 Vicingaceae bacterium | reverse complement strand
AACTATGAAACGGTTGCAGGTACTTATACCGATACTTTACAAAGTGTAAATGGTTGTGATAGTATTGTTTCGCAAACTTTAAATGTTGATGTTGCTCCAATTGTAAATTTAGGCAACGATACCACTTTCTGTTCGGGTAATAGCTTAACGCTAGATGCTGGTGCAGGAGCAACTTCTTACCAATGGATGAACGGAATAACACCGCCATTCCATAACCAAACATTTACCGTAAACACTACAGGAACTTATTTTGTAACTGCTACTATAGGTGTTTGTTCAACTACTGATAGTGTTGATGTAGTTGTAATTCAACCAATATATACTAACTTAATAGATGTTAATATTTGTGATGGTGGCGGAGCAACAATTTTCGGAAACTATCAAACAACTGCAGGAACTTATAGAGATACTTTAACATCAATATATACAGGTTGTGATAGTATTTTGGTACAACAATTAATAGTTCATCCAAACCTTACAACAAACGATACATTAACAATATGTTTAGGCGAAAGTGTTTTTGTTGGAGGAGCGTTACAAACAAATGCAGGAACATATTATGATACTTTACAAACTACAGCAAGTTGTGATAGCTTAATTATTACAGAACTAGAAATAATTAACAGCTATACAACCAACCTATTTGATACTATTTGTGAAGGGGAAAGTACTTTTGTAGGAGGAGGATTTCAAACTGTTTCGGGTCTTTATTATGATTTATTACAAGCTCAAAGTGGATGTGATAGTTTAATAATTACTAACTTATTAGTTACACCTAAACCAACCGTTATTGTAACAGCTGATCCTGATTTTATTGTGATTGGAGGGTCATCGCAATTAAACGCAACAGGAGGAGGTACTTATTCTTGGACTCCAGCAAACGATTTATCTTGTACAAATTGTGCCAACCCAATAGCAACACCAAAAGAAACAACTATTTATACTGTAGTTGTAGATTCTAATGGTTGCGAGGTTTCGGATACAGTTTCGATAACTTTAGATGATGAATTTTTTATACCAGATGGATTTTCGCCAAATGGAGATGGAGTAAATGACGTTTTTGAAATAGTTGGTTTAGCAAAATATCCAAATGCACAAATAACTATTATAAACAGATGGGGTTCTAAAGTTTTTGAAGCAAACCCATACCTTGGAGATTGGAATGGAACCAACCAGTTTGGGGTTAGCTTTGGCGATAAACTACCAACAGGAACGTATTTCTACATCCTTAATTTAGGTAAAGAAAACCCTGCTGGAGATCAAGAAATTAAAGGTTATATCTACTTAAACGAGTAAAAAACCTCCTCAAAGCGTAGCCTCCTCCTATTATTGGAAAGGTTTTAAGAGGATAGCGAAGAAAATTAAAAACAATGAAAAAATTAATATACATAATCATTATTTGTTTAGCGGCCCAATCGGCTAATGCACAGCAAGAGTATATGTTTACGCATTATATGTTTAACCAAATGACACTAAACCCTGGATATACAGGTACTCAAGAAGCATTAAGTATTACGGGGATTCACCGTTCTCAATGGGTTGCTTTTGATGGAGCTCCAACCACACAAAATATTACTGCACACATGCCAATTACCAATAAAAATTTTGGAGTAGGACTTGGTATTAGTAACGATCAAATAGGGCCTACACAAAATTTAGGCATAACTGGTAACTTTGCTTATCATCTAAAAATAAATGAAAGTGCAAAGTTAGGATTAGGGTTAAGCGCTGGAATAAATATGTTTTCAAATAATTTAACTAAACTTAAAACTGTTGACAATAGTGATGCTGCTTTTGCAGAAAATATTAGTAATAAAATACTGCCAAATGTAGGGTTTGGAATTTACTACTACACCAAAAAATATTTTGTAGGAATTGCTACCCCTAAATTGTTACAAAACAACTTAGATGTTAATGATCCAACAGGAACCTCTTTAGCAATTGCTCACGAAAAAAGACATTATTTTTTAACTGGTGGTGTTGTATTTAACCTAACAAATGACGGTAAATTTAAAATTAAACCAACAACCTTAGTTAAAATGACTAGCGGTGCACCGCTTCAAGTAGATTTAACAGCAAATGTAATTTATAATGATAAAATAGCTGCAGGTGTTTCTTTACGAACAGGCGATGCTATGGGATTACTTTTGGCTTATAATCTTAACGAAGAATTAACTATTGGTTACAGTTTTGATTTTTCTTATGTAAACAAAACATTTAATTATAATGGCGGAAGTCATGAAATTATGTTGCGTTACAATATTGCTAAAACCAAATCAAAAAATACTGCTAGTTTCCAGTAAACAGCGTTAAATAAGGCTCTCACTATTAATTTTACTAGCCATTCTGCTGATAATAACTTAATCATGAGTTTTGCTCTACTGGTTCTTATCCCGTATTTATGCTAATACGACAAATGCCGTATTGCTCCTATCCTAACAATCAAATAATTTTATACCGTAAACTACACTATCTATACTCAAAACATAAAACGAGTTAAACTGTTTTTATTTAGATACAATTTACATGTTAACTTATAAAATTTTTGATTAAAAACTTAAAGAAATGAAAAACTTAAAATTAATTATTGGAGCTTTTGTGTTGAGTGCATTTTGTTTACAAAATGTAATGGCACAAAAATTATCTCAAGAAAAAAAGGTTGAATTAACAGGTAAATCTAAACGTAAAGGTTACTTAGGAAATGTTGTTGTAGATGACAATAAACAACAGTTTGATATGGTGTTTGTTACCAAAGATAAAGCAAGAAAAGTAGAGTATGAAGTATATCAGTTTGATTATGATTTTAAACTGCTAAATAACTTTAAAGAAACCGAAAGAAAATTAAAAGGAAAAAGATCTAAAAGAAAAACCTATAAAGGTGATTTTTGGCAAATTACAGGAGTAACAGCTAGCCCTAATTTTTCTGGTAAATTAGTTTTGCGAAAAACCTTATACACCCACCAATGGAACTGGTGGAAAGGCGGTTATGAAACAACCAAAAAATTAATTGGTAAAGAAAAACCAAAAGAGTTAGGATCTGATGGTGGCAACAAAAAAAGAAAGTTATTTTACACCTCTCATCGAGATTTATCTGATAAAGGAGAGTTGCTAGTTTGTGCTTTAATTAACAAAGGCGTAATGAAAATGTCTAAAGAAGCAAGCAGAGAATATCAAATTATGCACATTGATAAAGATTTGAATATTCTTAAAAAAACACCCTTAACGTTTAAGCATCCACAAGCACTTTTATACTCTGCCGAAATTGAAGAAAAAGATGAATGGATAATGGTTTTTGCAAATTATGGCGGACAAGGAATGGGTAAAGTTCAAGCAGATGACCCAACGGGGCTAACTTTTGTAAGAGTAGATGGTTCAGGAAATATAACCGAACGATTTAATTTTAACACCAAATGTAACGAGTGGGCAATTTTTGGAGCTTACTACATAAATGATGACATTTATTTTTATGGTGCTGGAAACATTAATAAACCCGAAAAGAAATTTACGAAACCTCCATATACTTTATCTGCAGATGCCTACCCTAGCCCAGGAGGAGAGGAGCGTTTAACAACTTTAGAAAACATGAAGTTTGATTATTTACAAATAGCCAAATTAAGTGGTGGTAAAGCAGAATTTGTTTCGGCTGTATCTATAGATGAAATTAAAACCAAAGGAATTAAGCCTCCAGGACAAAAAAAGTTAAAAGAATTTAACGGTAAAAAGTTTGTTTTAAATGGTGTAAGTGTAACCTCTAACGGAGATGTATTTATTAGTGGGCAAGATTTTAGCTATGATAATGTTGGTAAATCTAAAGGTAGAGTTTATAAAGATTTATTAATGTTTCAATTTGATAACAAAGGAGCCTTTAAACGATATTATGGTGTAAAAAACACAGCAAAATCTGCAGGATTGTTAGGTGGTGCTGGTGGTGCAAAATCTTTCCCATCAGAGTTTAACATTTTTGAATCTCCTACAAACCCAAATAATTTATTTTGGAATGTATTTTTATGTAAAGATATTGATGTTGATTGTTCTACAGAAAGCTCTACCAATTATTTTGCAGGAACAAAAACAACCACTAAAACTTGTGTTTACACCCCTCTTTACCAAGGTAAAATGGGTAAAATTGATGTTGCAAAAGGAACGATTTCTGATTTTACAACCTTTGGTGGAGAAGACTTTTATTTGTACATTGATTTAGCACAAGAAAAAGGAAAAGACCTACCTTATTTTAGCATTAATGGAGGTAAACAAATTGTTTATTGTGCCAGAAAACGAAAAGGTGGATTTAAAGGAAATGAAAGATGGGGGAATGAAATTTGGTTTGGAAAATTTGATCCTGCAAAACAAGAATAAGTATCAATTTAAATGCCTGTAGAGTTTCTACAGGCATTTTATAATTTTTTTAAAGATGAAACAATTAACAATATTTTTACTTCTTGTAATAAGTTTTTCTCTAAAATCACAAGAAATTAATGCTATAAAATTTAGTGCAAATCCAGAAAATTTAGGGCCACTTGTAAATTCAAGCAGTAGCGAAACTTCGCCCAAAATATCACCAGACGGGAACACTCTTTTTATAACTCGACATTTAGCAGGTAATAATGGTAAAAATAATATTTGGTACTCAAAACTATTAAGCAGCGGCTCTTGGTCGGAAGCAAAAAACATAGGAACACCTTTAAATGTTTCAGGATCATCCACCTCAGTTCAATCTATTTCTCCTGACGGAAACACTATTTTACTATCAAACATTTACCGTTATTTTGATGGTTCTGTAGAGGGAGGTGGATGTTCTGTTAGTTGGAAACAAAGAGGTGGGTGGGCATTTCCAAAAGGGCAGGTAATAGATAAATATGAAAACAGAAACAATTATGTAAACTATTATTTATCAAATAGTGGCAGGTTTTTATTGATGGCTATAGAAAAGAAAAAAGGGTTTGGAGAAAAAGATATTTGGGTTTCGTTTAAAAAAAATGAAAACGAATGGGCTAGACCAATTAATTTAGGAAACAATGTAAATACCAAAGGAGATGAATTTGGTCCTTTTTTAGCTGCCGATGATAAAACATTGTATTATGTATCTGACGGATTAGAAGGCTACGGTAATGCAGATATTTGGATGACGAAAAGATTAGATGATACTTGGACAAATTGGTCTAAACCAATTAATTTAGGAGACAAAATAAATACCCCCGATTTTGATGCCTATTTTAGTATTGATGCGGCAGGAAAATATGCCTATTTTTCGTCTGCTAAAAGTGGAGAAGGTAAAAGCGATGTGTTTAGAATACTAATGCCTCAAGAAGCTAAGCCCGACCCTGTAGTTTTAGTTTATGGTAAAGTTTTCGATAAAAAAACAAACGAACCAATTAAAGCCAATATTAGTTATGAGCTTTTACCTTCAGGAACTGAAGCAGGTACAGCAATAACAAGCCCAGAAGACAATGTTTATAAAATTGTATTGCCTTTTGGAGAAAATTACGGTTTTAGAGCTTCGGCAGATAATTATTATTCAATAACAGAAAACATTGACCTTAAAAAACTTAAAGAATATAAAGAAATTGAGGTTAATTTATATTTAGCTCCCATAGAAAAAAATGAGGCGATACGACTTAACAATATCTTTTTTGAGTTTGGAAAATCAACACTTAAAACAGAATCATATCCTGAATTAAAACGATTAATTAAGCTATTATCAGATAACCCTACAATAACAATTGAGTTAAGCGGGCATACCGATAATGTAGGTGCTGATGCAGATAATTTAACGTTATCACAAAATAGAGCCGCTGCTGTTGTTGATTATTTAACTCAAAACGGGATAAAAGCAAACCGTTTAGTTGCAAAAGGCTACGGAGAAACATTGCCTGTTGCGACTAACGAAACTGAAGAAGGGAAACAGCTAAACAGAAGAGTATCGTTTACGGTTAAAAATATGTGATTTTTGTATTTTGATTGTCTAGACAATTCTGACATTTGTTTGGTTTTAGCTTAAACATTAAATAAAAAGAGTTGAAATTGTTAACTTGGCAAGCCCTAACATGTTGATAATGTTTTAACTATGCTGTTTTGTGAAACTAGTTCTTATGTCGAACTCAGGTTATTAGGAGATAACGGATCAAGCCCACTATGACGAAAGGGATTAAAGATCCTTCTTTTAAGAGCATCTCTCGTTGCAAAACAGAGGCGCTTTTTTTATTTAATAGGCATCTACCCAATCGCCATGTTCTTTAATTAAATTAATTAAAGAATCTACCGCTTCTGTTTCTGGAATGTTTCGTTGCACCACTTCTTTTTCTTTGTATAAGGTAATTTTACCAACACCTGTACCAACATAGCCATAATCGGCATCAGCCATTTCTCCGGGGCCATTTACAATACAGCCCATAATTCCAATCTTTAAACCTTTAAGGTGAGAAGTTACAGCTCTAATTTTAGCCGTAGTTTCTTGTAAATCAAACAAGGTTCTTCCGCAACTCGGACAAGAAATATATTCTGTTTTAGAAATACGTGTTCTGCTGGCTTGTAAAATTCCAAAGGCTGTTGCATTAATCATTTTATCTCCACCACAATTCTCAGCAGCAATAAAAACACCATCTCCTAAACCATCAATCAATAATGCTCCTATATCGGTTGCTGACTGCAATTGTAATTGATCTTCAGATAAATCACCATAAGCTCTTCCTATCACAACAGGTGTTTTACAGTTGTTATTCATTAATTCAACAAACAACCTGCGTTGCTCAGCCATTCCATGGCTGTTGTAAGTATCAATCATTAAAACAACTGTTGCATCATTTTTAAGCTTGTTTAAAAGCTCTTTTGTAACATCTGGAAGTGTTACATAAACAACGTTTAGTTTGTCCGACAACTCAACTCCAGACAAATATGTTTTTGCATCTAAAAAAGGAAAACTTTTTTCTTTATTCCTTATCCACGTTTTATGATTCTGAATAATTCCTAAAGTTCCAGGAATTTCAAAATCAACTATTTTATCTCCAACAAAAACATAATCGCAAGCAGCATCAGCAATGTTCCATTTATCTAAAGGAACGGAGTAATTATAGCCTAAAGCAAAAAATGATGCTGGAGTAATTTTTTCTTTTAAACAAAAGTCTGCCATAACTATTGGCACATTTTTACCCCCAATATTTAACACTTCGTTTGTTGGTCTTCTATTATACTCAAAAGGTGTAATAGAACATTCGTCAACTTCAATTATCTCATCATGGCCAGCTCTATCTTCATATCTTTTTACCAATTCTTTAGCCACCGGAATTTCAAATTCTGGCTCTTCAGTTAAAGAAACCCTCACTGTATCTCCCAATCCATCCTCTAATAAAGTTCCTATTCCTACTGCCGATTTAATTCGTCCATCTTCTCCCTCTCCAGCTTCAGTAACTCCTAAGTGCAAGGGGTAATCCATCCCTTCTTCCTGCATTTTATTAATTAACAAACGATATGCCTGTACCACAACTTGTGTGTTACTCGATTTCATAGAAAGAACAATTTCATGATAGTTTTGTGCTCTACAAATTCGTAAAAACTCCAAAGCAGACTCTACCATTCCAATAGCAGAATCTCCATACCTGCTCATAATTCTATCCGATAAAGAACCATGGTTAGTTCCTATTCTCATTGCTGTTCCATTTTCTTTACAAATAGTAATTAATGGAATTAGTCGTTCTTTTATTCTTTCTAATTCTGCCTGGTAAGATGAATCAGTATATTCAATTTCTTCAAACTTCTTTTTGTCTGCATAATTCCCAGGGTTTATCCTCACTTTTTCAACAATAGTAGCTGCAATTTCTGCGGCATTTGGCGTAAAATGAATATCTGCAACCAAAGGAGTATCATAACCTCTTTTTCTTAATTCAGCTTTGATGTTGGCTAAGTTTTCAGCTTCTTTTTTACTTGGTGCAGTAATTCTTACTATCTCGCAACCTGCCTCAATCATTCTTATAGATTGCTCTACTGTGGCTATCGTATCCATAGTGTCTGTTGTGGTCATCGATTGAACTCGAATTGGATTATTTCCGCCAATTCCAACATTACCAACCTTTACTTCTCTGGTTTTAAATCGATTATAATTTGTTAAACTATCACAATATTTATTTGAAACACTCATCTATAAAAATATTTTATGAGGCAAAATAAACCCTTTTTTACGAATATATATTGTTTTACCACTTATTTGAAATCTCCTACCACTTATAAAGTTAATTCCTCAACCTGTAAACTCTTGCTTTTAAGAACAGTTAATATCAAGTAACATTACATTATAGAAACCCAAAAAACCTTGTGCCATGAAAAATATATCTTTACTAATTGCCTTCTTTTTAACTTTAAACACATTAAATGCTAGACGAGATATGGGAGCCAATAAAGCTGGCGGAGATACTCCAACTCCAACTGC
>JBMYXB010000106.1:0-8618 GCA_049608005.1 Vicingaceae bacterium | reverse complement strand
CGATCCCAACGGTATTTTTGTGTTGTGGCTAAATTTTTATTTACAGATAATAAAATTGATGTTGCTTTACCTACAACATGATCTTCGGGTAAAAAACCCCAAAAACGAGAATCTGAACTATTGTGCCTATTATCTCCCATCATAAAATAATAATTCATTTTAAAAGTGTAAGAACTAACCGTTTTACCATTAATTTTAATTGTTGAATCTTTTACCAATAAAGTATTTGCTTCGTATAAATCTATTATTCTTTTATAAAGAGATATATTTTTATGATTGAGTTGAACTGTTTCTCCTTTTTTAGGAATTGTTACTTCTCCAAAATAATCAATGTTCCATTTGTAATTTTTATCAAAAGGAAAAATATAATCTGCAAATCCTTTAGGATCAACATTTAAAGGTTTAATAGAATTAATGTAATCTTTACTTTTTAATAATTTAACAGCACTATCAGATAAGGTAAGCTGATAAAAACCTTTACCACCTGTTCTTCCTCCTTCTGTAATCCCAAATTTTATTAAAGAATCGTTTGTTAAATCAATAGCAGAATGTACATTATAATTAAACTCTGCAAGATTAGGGAAATCTAAAACCTCGCCTCCAATAAACACTTTTTTATCTTTAATTTTTATTTTTTCGCCAGGCAAACCAATGCATCTTTTTATATAAAAAGGGCGATGATCTACAGGTAAATGGCTTTCTCTTGGATAATTAAAAACCACCACATCATTTCTTTTTATATCAGATTTGAATAAACGTTTGTAAGGAAACTGTATAAAATCAGAAAATGAATTAAGCTGATTATTAAATGGCATTTTATGATGACTTAAAGGAAATGTTAAAGGAGTAATCGGTAAACGTATTCCATAAGTCATTTTGTTTACAAAAATTAAATCTCCTGGTAGCAATGTTTTTTCCATAGAAGTGCTTGGTACTACATAAACCCAAAACACAAAAGCTTTTAAAATAAGAACCGTTATTAAAGCAAAAGACATTGCCTTTAGCCACTGCAGTAAATATAATTTTAACTTTTTCATTTTATGGCTAATGTATCACTTTTCCTACAATATCTTTACTTAAAACAAAACCAAAATGCCTCGAATCTAAGGATTGCACTCTATTATCTCCTAATACAAAATAACATGTTTCACTAATTAAAACATCGTTTATTTTATCTCCTTTTACAGGGATTTTAATTGGCCCAAAATTATCTCTACTCCATTTAATATTTGAATACATTAAAACATCAGACCGTTTATATTGGTAACCTTTAGGTAAAACTATTTTTTTTATTGATTTTACAAAATCTAGCTGTTCTAGTTTTTCAATCTCTTTTAAGCTTAAAACACCTTTATACTCTCCAAAAGGATTTAATTGCGTTAACTTTTTCAACAATTTTAATTGAGATAAATTTATATTTTTCTTAACAATTAATTTATATTCAGAAAGCGTAATCACATTGCTTTCTTTTTTTTTATTAACATACAAAATGCCTTCCTTAATTTCAATTATATCTCCAGAGACACCAACAATCCTACTCAGGTACGTTTTATTTTGATGATTAAAAATACAAACATCATTTCGGTTTAACTCTTCGGTATTGCTTAAACCGTTTGCTATCAAATATGCTCCTATTTTAAAGTTTGGATTCATACTATTTGATGCAACTTTATAAATAGGAAACTGCAATTTTAGGACATAAAAAAAGCCAACCACAATAAACATTATTATGATTGACTTTATATTTATTTTATAATTCATTTAATGAACCAATGAGAAAAGTCTATCCCAACGTATTCCACCTTGTTGGCTATCCCAACTCATCCAAACAAATACTGCTTTACCAACAATATGATCTTCTGGTACAAAACCCCAATATCTTGAATCTTGTGAGTTATGGCGGTTATCTCCCATCATCCAAAAATAATCCATTTTAAAGGTATAAGATGTAGCAACTTTACCATTGATATAAATTGTATTTCCTTCTACTTTTAAATCGTTTCCTTCGTAGTTTTTAATAATTCTACGATAAATTGGCAACGTTTTAGTATTTAACTCAACTGTTGCTCCTGCTTTAGGAATTAAAATTGGTCCAAAATTATCAATTGTCCAATTGTATTGTGCATCGTTAGGAAACACACTTAATCTTGGGTTTACAAATTTTGGTTTTTTTTCAATTTGTTTTTCAACCGAAACTACTTGTGAATATTGCTTTATTTTAGCTGCCGTTTCGTTGGTTAAAGTAACAATGTATTGGTTAGGTTTTCCATGAACCTGTCTTAAGGCTTCTGTTGTTATTTTCTTTTTTTTAAGCATGTGTTCGTTAAAACCTGTGCCATTGGTAGTCACCAAATAATTAAACTGTGCTCCTT
Organism: Vicingaceae bacterium; assembly: GCA_049608005.1. GTDB lineage: Bacteria > Bacteroidota > Bacteroidia > Flavobacteriales_E > Vicingaceae. The sequence goes on along the minus strand of JBMYXB010000106.1, from coordinate 6,246 downwards.
CATCAAAATACCCCACCTCTCCGTTAATCATTAAAGTTGCATCTACAATTTCTAATTTATCGCCTGGCACACCCACACAACGCTTAATGTAGTTTTCTTTTTTATCAACTGGGCGTGCTTTTATTGTATAATTATCGTGTAATAATTTGCGTGCTTGGTTTTCAGAAACATTTAACTCTAAGCTTGCATCTCTAAGCATTTGCTCATAAATTCTTGCAGGCTCTTCTGTAGCAACAGTATCTCCAGCAGGGAAATTAAACACCACACAATCGTTACGCTCTACATCTCCCATTTTAGGTAGTTTAGCGTAAGGAAATTTAAACCATTCTACATACGATTGATTTCCGCTAATAATTGGAATCATATCAGGAAAGCTATGATGTGTAAAAGGAAAACTTAATGGTGTATTAGGAACTCTTGCTCCGTAAGCCATTTTATTTACAAACAAGAAATCTCCTACCAATAATTTTTGCTCCATAGAAGAGGTTGGTATAGTAAAGGCTTCTAAGTACAAACCTCTAATTACTGTAGCTGCAACAACTGCAAAAATAATGGCATCGGCCCATTCTCTTTTAAACGATTTTTTATACTTGGCAGCTTCTTCATAACCAATAAATTGTACCTCCTCTTTAAATCCAATGTATGGCAAATAAACCCCTGCAAAAACTACCCCTAAAAAGTGCTCTTTAAAAGATGTTTTTCCTAGTAATTTCATCAACTCTACAATAATTCCCATCCAAACTACAAAACCTAAAAAAGGCACGTAATAAACAATAATCCATAGCCAAGATTTTTTAACCATTTTAACAGCTAAATAGGTACTGTAAAAAGGAACTAAAGCTTTCCAACCGTCCTCTCCCATTTTCTCAAAAATCTTATATAAACCAATATGTGTTGCAATAAAATATATTGCTGAGAGTATTAAAAATCCACTGATACTAATTTCCATTTTCTTTTATTTTACCTATTATTAATTTCCTCTTGGTAAGAGGGTTAGGGAGATTGTTTTCTTTTCAATCCCTCTTTGTCTCCCTTCTCCAAGGAAGAACTTTATTTTTATCCAAACAACACATCTTCCATGGTAAAAATACCTTTTTTGTTTGCAATATACTCGGCCGCAATAACTGCCCCCATAGCAAACCCTTTACGATTGTGTGCGGTGTGTTTTATTTCTATTGCATCAATTTCTGAAGCATAATTTACCACATGCGTTCCAGGTACATTTTCTATTCTGTGCGAAACTACCGAAATTTCATTTTCTAACGGCTCTAAACCTTCTTTCCAAGCATTTTTTAACGTATTATTTTTAATAATTCCTTCAGCTAAAGTTATGGCTGTACCACTTGGAGCATCTAATTTTTGAGTATGATGTGTTTCTTCCATGCTCACATTATACTCCTTATGTTTATTCATCAGTTGGGCTAATTGAGTATTTAACTTAAAAAATAAATTAACTCCAATACTGCAGTTTGTTGCATACAATAATGATCCGTTTTTTTCAACTACATTATTGCTAACATTTTCAAATTTATTGTACCAACCTGTTGTACCCACAACTACAGGAGTATTAGAAGCAACACAAGTATTAATATTTTTAACTGCCATTTTAGGGTTGGTAAATTCTATGGCAACATCAACTTTTTTTAAATTATTCGTATTTAATTCATCTACATTGCTTGACGAGATTTTAAGCACAACTTCGTGCCCTCTTTCTAAGGCGATTTTTTCAATCTCCTTACCCATTTTTCCGTATCCTATAATTGCTATATTCATTTTTCTACTCTACTTAATTTTATGCCACTAATTCACTACGTTTCTATTTTAATCATCTCCCTCACTCCCTCTTCAATCCCGATAACTATCGGGAGGAAATTCCCTTTACACAGACCTTATTATGAGCTTATTAATTGTTTTATTAAAACTCAAAGTAACTACCATTATTATGCTAATAATTTGTTTTTACATTAGTGGTTATTACTACTGATAAAAGGTAAAATTAAAGGCTAATAACCAATTTAAACCCTCTGTTTAACTGGTTATTACTTGTTAATTCTAAATTAGGTTGTAAATTAAATGATAAATTATCGTTTTTAGGAAAATTAAATAAATGGGCATCTACAGCGGCATCTACTATATTAAAAACATAAAATAATCCAACTAAAATGTATGACAAATCTTTATTTCGTTGATAGTTATTTAAATTGGATTCTAATGCTGCTGTAGAAAAAACACCTTCAAACTCATCAATTGTAGTATCATCTCCATCCAAACGATTACCATAAGCAGTTTTATACCTGTTAAATTCTTTTTGATTAGTAATAGCAAAATAAAGAGGAATTCCAATTGCTGCATAAACAACAGGTATTTTCCAATATTTTTTGTTGTAAGCTTGTCCTAACCCAGGAATTACAGTACTAAACAAAGATGCTTTTGTAGGTGAATGAAACTTTTCTGGTTTAATTAAAAGTGTATCTGTTGCTAAAACTGTTGTAGAAGAAGAATCTAAAATAGCTGTTTGTGCTTTTAAACTTTTTGTTGAAAAACAAATAAGTAAAGAAAAAACAAATAAGATGATGATAGATTTCACAACCAATTTTTATAAACCAAATAGTTCTATGATACGTTCTAACTCTTTTTCTGAAGCAAAAGGAATTGTTAATTTTCCTTTTCCGTTAGCATTAGATTTTAACTCAATACTTGTTTTTAAAAAATCAGATAACTCATTTTTAATTTTTTGTTGGCTAAAAGATAGTTCAGAAACACCACCTTTTTTAAGCGCTAAAGAGCTAACTTCTTTTTTAGATTGTTTTACAATTTCTTCAACCTGTCGAACAGACAATGCTTCTTTAATAATTTTTCGAGAAAGTTTTATTTGTTCTTTTTCATTTTCAATATTTACTAAAGCTCTCGCATGGCCCATACTAATATCTCTAGTTCTGATAGACAATTGTATTTCGGCAGGTAATTTTAATAGTCTTAAATAGTTGGCAACGGTAGAACGTTTTTTTCCTACCCGTTCACTCATTTTTTCTTGAGTAAGACCACATTCTTCAATTAACTTTTGATAACTAAAAGCTACCTCTATGGCATCTAACTCTTGCCTTTGAATGTTTTCTACCAATGCCATTTCTAGCATTTCTTGATCGTTAGCAATTCTAATAAAAGCAGGCACTTCAGTTAAACCAGCAATTTGAGAAGCTCTAAACCTTCGTTCACCAGAAATTAACTGATATTTTCCATACCCTAATTTACGCACCGTAACGGGTTGTATAATTCCTAATTCTTTAATCGAATTAGAAAGCTCTATCAATGCTTCTTTTTCAAATTGTGTTCTGGGCTGAAAAGGATTGGTTTCAATTTCTTTTATAGGAATTGAAGAAACAGAGCCAACAACTCCTCCTTCTTTTTCTCCTATCGATTTTGTGGTTATATCAGTATCAGAATTTTGCAATAACGCACCTAGTCCTCTTCCTAAAGCTGGTTTTTTATTCATTTTTAATCTTCTAAAGCTATTGTCTTTTCTTCTTCACTCATTTTTGTCATGTTATTCTTTTGAAGAATTTCACGGGCTAAATTCAAATAATTAACAGCACCTTTACAACTTGCATCGTGCATAATTATTGTTTTACCATGACTTGGAGCTTCAGCCAATCTTGTATTACGTTGTATTATAGTATCAAACATCATCATTTGAAAATGCATTTTAACCTCTTCTACAACTTGGTTCGATAACCTTAATCTAACATCAAACATCGTTAATAATAAACCTTCAATATCTAACTCTTTATTTAAACGTGCTTGTACAATTTTAATCGTATTTAATAACTTACCCAATCCTTCTAAAGCAAAATATTCGCATTGTACAGGTATAATTACAGAATCCGATGCTGTTAAAGAGTTAACTGTTATTAATCCAAGTGAAGGAGAACAATCAATAATTACAAAATCATATTCATCTTTTACTTTTGCCAAAGATAAACGCATCATCTGTTCTCTATTGGGCATATTAATTAGCTCAATTTCAGCACCAACCAAATCAATATGAGCGGGTAAAATATCTAAATTAGGAGAGTCGGTATGTAAAATAGCTTCTTTGGGCTCTAAATTATTTACCAAACATTCATAAATACTATTCCTAATATTACGCGGATCAAAACCAACACCAGAAGTAGAATTAGCTTGAGGATCTGCATCCACCAATAATACTTTATACTCCAAAACACCTAACGCAGCAGCTAAATTAATTGCTGTAGTTGTTTTTCCTACCCCGCCTTTTTGATTTGATATAGAAATAATTTTACCCATAGTAGTATTTCAATTAATTTATTTACAAAGTAACCTAAAAGTATCACATATTTAAGCTGTTTTCATACTAACTTACCAAGTATTTTTAAACATTAATTTGTGAACTGTTTTTAACTTTTTGTTAATAAATAAGAACACTTAAAGCTTGATAAAATTTAAAAACTACCTAAATTTGTAATCATTACAATTTTATAACAATACCAATTAATGGATTTTATATCCCACTTAACTTCAAACAACATTAAACCATCTTTACAACGAATAAAGATATTTGAATATTTGTATGAAAACCGAGAACACCCAACTGTAGATACTATCTATTCTAACTTAGTATCTGAAATACCTACCCTTTCTAAAACTACGGTTTATAACACTTTAAAATTGTTTATCGATAACGGAATTACATCAACGGTTACTATTGAGGATAATGAAGTTAGATATGATGCCATAATGGAAGAGCATGCTCATTTTAAATGTGATAATTGTGGTAATGTATATGATATTGAAATTGATATTTCAAACCTAAAATTTAAAAAAAATAACTCTTTTAAAATAGAAAAAACAAACATCTATCTTAAAGGAAAATGTAATAAATGTTTAAATAAAATAAATTAATAAAAATGAGTGTATTAGTAGGAAAAAAAGCTCCAGGATTTTCAGCTTCAGCTGTTATTAACGGAGGAGAAATTGTAAGTGATTTTACATTAGAGCAATTTAAAGGAAAATATGTTGTGTTATTCTTTTACCCAAAAGATTTCACTTTTGTTTGTCCAACAGAATTATTTGCTTTTCAAGCAAAATTAGAAGAATTTAAAAGTAGAAATACTGAAGTTATTGCTGTATCAACAGACACAGAACAATCTCACTGGGGATGGTTACAAATGGCAAAAAATGCTGGCGGAATACAAGGTGTTACCTACCCATTAGTTGCAGATACTAACAAAACAATTACGTTTAACTACGATTGTATGGCTGGTGATTTTGATTGGGATGAAGAAGGAAACATGTCTGCTCATGGAGAATTAATTGCCTACAGAGGATTATTCTTAATTGATAAAGAAGGAATTGTAAAACACCAATTGGTAAACGATTTACCTTTAGGAAGAAACGTTGATGAAGCAATTAGAATGGTAGATGCTTTACAATTTAACGAAGAACACGGTGAGGCTTGCCCTGCAAACTGGAGCAAGGGAGAAGATTCTTTAGTAACAACACACGAAGGAATAGCTGATTATTTAGCTAAACATTAAAAAAAATAAGTTTCTAGTGAATAGTTGTCAGTTGTTTTGTTTCAACTATTCACTTTTAAACTTTTAACATTATAAACTTTTAAACTTAATTAATTATGGCTTTTGAATTACCAGCGTTACCATACGCTTACGATGCTTTAGAACCGCACATAGATGCTAGAACAATGGAAATACACCACTCTAAGCACCATAACGGTTACACAAACAACTTAAACAATGCTATTGCAGGAACAGATCTTGAAGGAAAATCGATTAACGATATTTTAACAGGAATGGACATGAACAATGGTGCAGTAAGAAATAATGGAGGTGGATATTTTAACCACGATTTATTTTGGAAAGTAATGAGTCCTAACGGAGGAGGAAACCCAACAGGTGCAGTTGCAGGTGCAATTGATGCTAAATTTGGTTCTTACGAAAACTTTAAAGATGCTTTTGCTAAAGCTGCAGCAACAAGGTTTGGTTCTGGATGGGCATGGCTTTGTGTAAAAGATGGTGAGCTAGAAGTATGTTCTTCTGCAAACCAAGATAACCCATTAATGCCAGGTATTGGATGTGGTGGAACTCCAATTTTAGGATTAGATGTTTGGGAACACGCCTACTACTTAAACTACCAAAACAGAAGACCAGATTACATTAATGCATTTTTTAATGTAATTAACTGGGATGAAGTGAATGCTAGATTTAACGG
>JBMYXB010000105.1:0-8742 GCA_049608005.1 Vicingaceae bacterium | reverse complement strand
ACAACTAAATTTTAAACCTCCAAATTAATTCTGATTTATTTTTAAAAAAGTTTTTCAACTCCCAAAAACAATAAAATCAACCTGAAAAACTTATCATCCAAAACCGTTGTTTCTTAAGCGGCTGCAAAAGTAGAACTAATTTCTAAACCACAAAATAAAAAATGATTTATTTTTAAAATTTATTTTTTAACTCCTCTTACAAAACCAAAACAACAATAAGTTCACTTTAAAATTTGAAACCGTTGTTTCTTAAGCGGCTGCAAATGTAACTCTATTTTAAGAACTCACAAGAGGATCTCTTAAAATAAAATACTTTTATTACTAAAGACCTGATAACCAACTAGAATAATTTTTTAAAATCTATTTGCGTTAGGGATAGGAGTGGCATCCTTTTTCTAAAATTGCATTTCAAGTCAGCTCAATGGGCAATTTAGAAAAAGATATAACGGATAGCCCGTAAACGCCCATATAACAAAACCAACTACGGTGTTGCAATAGATAATGGCAGAATTTTACCATTCATATACATAGGGTCTTGAATACTAAAGTTGTAAATATATTTTGCCATCTCTATAGCGGAAACTTGAGCAACATAACCTGGGAAAGCTTCTTCGAGCATTTTTGTTTGAACGGATCCTAATGCCAAACAATTAATGTAAATGTTTTTGTCTTTATATTCTTCAGCCAAACATTCTGTTATATTAGCTAGTGCCGCTTTGGAAGAACTATAAATTGAAAGCCCAGGAAACTTAACAGAACCTTGAACACCGCCCATACTTCCAATATTTACAACGTGACATTTTTTTTGACTATCTAATAGAGGGAATGTTTTTTGCATTATAGTTATCGGAGAAAAAACGTTTACCTTATATATATTCTCAATTTCAGTATTAGAATGATCTGCAAATGGTTTGTTTAATAAATAGCCTGCATTATTTATTATGATATCGAAATGAAATTTGTGGTTTTCTAAAACCACATCCAACTCTTTACTGAATGAATTGGATAAAAAATCTATACTATATATATGTATTGTATTTTGATATTCCTTATAACAACTATCTTTTAGATTTTGTAATGCCTCAAAATCTCTGGCAAGGGCAACAATGTTATTTGAAGGATTTTTTGCAAATTGCTTTATAATTTCGAAGCCTACCCCTTTACTTGCACCTGTAATTAAAATATTCATTTACAAACGCCCTCCTTTATTGTACGCTTTTTTGTAATAAGGATTGTCTAAACTAGATATTAAAACCCCCTTACTTGTGCTTGCATGAACAAATTTATTATTTGTTAGATAAACTCCAACGTGGGCATTTTTCTTTTTAGAAATATTAAAAAACACAAGGTCTCCTTCTCTCAAACTACCTTTACTTACTTTATTAATATCTTTAACAATGTCAGAAGTTCTTCTTTTCATACCTTTATTATAGACCTCGCGATATAAGACATTACAAAAACCTGAACAATCTACTCCTGACTTTGATACACCTCCATATTTATATTTTGTTCCGTACCAATCGTCTATAAAAGAATACAAGCGTTGATTTTTTAGTTCTGATTTAGATACTCCAAGGATATTTGCATACTTATTTAATAGTGCGCTATCTTTTTTATTACTTACCACCTTCTTTCCTCCACCACAAGAAAACAAAAGAATACTTAAAGACATTATAGCGGCAAACCTTTTCATTACGACAAACATACATTAGATACATAAAAAAAGGCCTGACAGAAGCCAGACCTTTTCAACAGTACTATTTTAATAAGTCTAAATGGAGCGAACTCCTTTTTCGCTTTCTCTTAAACAGAGTTACGAAGAATTAACTCACGTCATAATCAACAACTAACTTACTAGATGCGGGGCGAGCTTGACAGGTTAAAATAAAACCTTCTTCTACTTCTTCATCCGACAAGGCATAATTCATATCCATAGTTGCTTTACCTTCTATAACTTGTGCTTTACATGTACAACAAACAGCTCCTTTACAAGAGAATGGGGCGTCTGCACCATTTTCTATAGAGGCATCTAAAATAAAATCACCATCATTTCTTAAGGGAAATTCAAATTCATCTCCATCCATTATTACAGTAACTTGACTTTCTCCTTCAAAATCGGATTCAACTGCTTTTTCGTCAGCTCTTTTAGTTGGAACTGTAAATAGTTCAAAATGAATTTTATTTTCATCAATCCCTAATTCTTTTAAACTATCAGAAACATCAAAAATCATATCTTCGGGACCACACATATAGAATCCATCAGCATTAATTGAAACTGATTTTTTCTGAATTAATAAACTACATTTGTCTTTTGTAATTCTTCCTGCATAGAGATCTTCTCCATTATTTTCTCTACTATATATATAGTTTAAGTCAAATTTATCAGCATACGCTGTATTCAATTGATCTAACTCATTCTTAAATATTACATCTTGTTCAGTTCTGTTTCCATAAAACAATATAAACTTTCCTCCAGAGTTCAGTACAGATCTAACCATAGATATAACAGGTGTAATTCCACTACCTGCTGCAAAAGCAACAACATTATTTTTTGCAGTTCCTAAAACAAAATTACCGGTAGGTGTCATTAATTCTAACTCATCCCCTACAGCAACTTCCTTAGTTAAAAATGATGACATTTTCCCATTTTCAACTAATTTAACTCCAATTCTAAAATCATCTTGAGCAGGAGAGCTACATAAAGAATATGACCTTCGTACATCTTCTCCATTTATTTCTTTTCGAATGGTTACATACTGACCTGATTCATAATTAAACTCTGACTTTAGTTCTGAAGGAAGATCAAACGAAATTGAAACAGTATCTTTTGTTTCCTTTCTAACCTCTTTAACTTTTACTTTGGTAAACATATTTTCTAATTTTAGCTGTGCAAAAATATCAATTCTTAGCCAACATTAATCATTACAAATGCGAATCCATTTAAAAAATAATTAACAAGTGACCAAAATCATACTATAATAAGCTTGAAAATGATTAAACTTGTAATCTTAAATTTTGTTTTATGGATGATGTAAAAAAATTAGAAGCGTTTCAGGCAAAGATAGATGCCGAGATAAAGATAGAGCCAAAAGATTGGATGCCAGAAGATTACAGAAAGCATCTTCAGAGACAAATATCGCAGCACGCTCATTCAGAAATTATAGGGATGCAGCCAGAAGGGAATTGGCTTTTAAGAGCTCCTAGCTTACGTGCTAAAGTTGTATTATTAGCAAAAATTCAGGATGAAGCTGGACATGGATTGTATTTATATTCTGCTGCAGAGACTTTAGGGAAAAGTAGAACTGAATATTTAAATGAATTAAAAACTGGAAAAGCCAAATATTCAAGCATTTTTAATTACCCTACTTTAACATGGGCAGATATGGGTGCTGTTGGTTGGTTAGTTGATGGTGCTGCTATTGTTAATCAGGTATCTTTACAAAGAACCTCTTATGGCCCTTATGCTAGAGGAATGGTAAAAATATGTAAAGAAGAAAGTTTTCATCAAAGACAAGGTTATGAAATTATTGCTGACATGGCAAAAGGCACAAAGGAGCAAAAAGAAATGGCTCAAGATGCTTTGAATAGATTTTGGTGGCCTTCAATTATGATGTTTGGCCCGCATGATTCAGATTCTCCGAATACAGGCAATGCAGTTAAGTGGAAAATTAAAAGAGCTACGAATGATCAACTTCGCCAGAGTTTTATAGACAAAACGGTTCATCAAGCAGAGGTAATTGGACTTACAATTCCTGACCCAGATTTGAAATGGAATGAAGAGAGAGGAAGTTATGATTTTGGAGAGATGGATTGGGATGAATTTTGGGCTGTTGTAAAAGGAGGCGGGCCATGTAGCAAACAACGATTAAAGCATTATAATGATGCCCACAACAATGGTGAATGGGTAAGAAAAGCTGCTAAAGCTTATGCCGAAAAACAAAATACCAAACAAAAAGTAGCTTAAATCTTTTCCTCTCAAAGAGAGAAAAGTTTAATGGATACAAACATAAAAGAATTTAACAAAAAACTATGAACAATACAGATAGTCAAGGCCCAATTTGGGAAGTTTTTATACAAAGTAAACCAGGATTAGCACACAAACATGTTGGAAATTTACATGCTGCTGATAAAGAAATGGCATTGCAAAATGCAAGAGATTTATATACTAGAAGAATGGAAGGTACTTGTATTTGGGTAGTTCCATTTGAAGCAATTGTATCTTCTACACCTGAAGATGATGAAGCTTTTTTTGAGCCATCAAACGATAAAGCATACAGAACTCCAACTCACTATGTAATGCCAGAAGGTGCTAAACACATATAAGCTCCTCTAAATCTCCCCGAAGGAGAGACTTTTACTTAACGAATTACTTTTTAGATTATAAAAGATGACTACAAACGAAGCTTTAGTAAAATACTGTTTAAGGCTAGGTGACTCTAGCTTAATTTTAGGACAAAGAATGGCAGAATGGTGCAGTAATGGACCAGTTTTGGAAGAAGATATAGCTCTTTCTAACATTGGGTTAGATTTATTTGGACAATCGAGGACAATGCTTACTTACGCTGGAGAAATTGAAGGCAAAGGAAGAACAGAAAATGATTTCGCTTTTAAAAGATTAGAGCGAGAGTTTTTTAACAATTTAATGTCTGAAAGACCAAATGGTCATTTTGGAGATACTGTTGCTAGAAATCTTCTACATTCAGCTTACACCTATCACCTATACAAAGAATTAAGTTCTAGTAAAGATGAAACAATTGCTGCTTTTGCTGCAAAATCTTTAAAAGAAGTTACCTACCACTTAAGACATAGTGCTGAATGGGTTGTTAGGCTTGGTGATGGAACTGAAGAAAGTCATGACAAAGTTCAACAATCAATAAATGATCTTTGGGAATATACTGAAGATTTATTTGCAATGAATGAGGTTGATGAACAATTAATTTCAGAAAACATTGCTATTGATTTGAATGATATTAAACCTCTTTGGAACAACACGATTAATGAAATTTTAGAGCGAGCAACTTTAACAAGACCTGAAGAGTGCTTTATGCAAAAAGGAAGTTTAAATGGTATGCACTCGGAAGTTTTAGGGCATTTATTGACTGAAATGCAGTTTTTACCAAGAGCCTATCCTGATGCCAAATGGTAGTACCACCGAATAGGTGCTTATTTTGTCCGTAACTTTACTCGTTAACGGAATCTATCATATCGACACAACCATTGTATTTACTCACTGAAATTGGATAATCCTATAAAATATACAAGAGAAGATGTCTGGAATTTCCTTTCGGAAATTCCAGATCCTGAAATACCTGTTATTACTATTGCTGAATTAGGTGTTTTACGAAAAGTAGAGATTGTAAACACTGAAGTAATTGTAACAATAACCCCAACCTACTCTGGCTGCCCGGCCATGAAAACGTTTGAGGATGACATTAAATCTACATTAATTAAAAACAACATTTCTGATTTTAATGTATTAACCGTACACTCCCCTGCTTGGACAACAGACTGGATGACAGAAGAAGCCAGAGAGAAATTAAAGCAGTTTGGAATTGCACCTCCAATTAAAGGAACAGCAGATAAAGGAATCTTATTTTCTTCTGATCAAAAAAAAATTAATTGTCCACTTTGCAATTCACAAAATACCTCTTTAAAAAGTCAATTTGGATCTACCGCATGCAAAGCCTTATATAGTTGCAACGATTGTTTAGAACCATTTGATTATTTTAAATGCATTTAAAACATTTTTATTTTCACCGTGCAACCTTAATTAATTTCTTATCGTCCGATATAGAATAAAGTATTATATTCGCATTCTTAATAAAAATATATTGTATATGAAAAAGTTATTATTAGTATCTCTATTTGTTCTTTTAGGAACAGCCAGTTCATTTGCATCTCACTTAATGGGAGGTGAAATTACTTATGTATATGTAGGTAATGATCAATATGAAGTTACCTTAATTGTTTATAGAGATTGTTCAGGTATTGATGTAGGTCAAAGCCAAACAGTTACATTTGAATCTACTAGCTGTGCTCAAGATTTTGATGTTGTCTTCCCATTAATAACTACAGTTGATGTTTCTCAGGTTTGCCCAACAGAAACAACTACATGTAATGGTGGTACTTTACCTGGTACAGAACAATGGGTTTATAGAGATACAGTAACAATGACTCCATGTTCAGATTGGATAATACATTGGAATAACGGAAATAGAAATCCAGCCATTACTAATTTAGTAGATCCTGATTTAACAAATTTATTTGTTATGGCCACTTTAGATAATATTGTGGGGAGTAATAATAATTCACCACAATATTTAGCAATACCAACGCCTTATCTATGTTCTGGGCAATTGAATATTTTTAATCATGGAGCATCTGATGCTGATGGAGATTCTCTTTATTATACACTAGCCCAACCACTAACAACTCCTGGCCCTCCAGGTACTCCAATACCTTATACTTTAGGTTACTCTATAAATGACCCAGTAATTACTACTGCGGGTATGAATCTAATACCAGAAACAGGGGAAATGTGTTTTACCCCTACCCAAGCTCAGATATGTGTAGTATCAGTTGTTGTTTCTGAATATAGAAATGGGGTTTTAATAGGAACGCAAATTAGAGAAATGCAGGTTGTGGTAGAAAATAATTGTGCCAATCAAGCTCCTTTTGCAGGTTCAAGCAGTCCTTCATGTGGGCTAACAGGAGGTATGGTTATAACTACTGCGGGACCTTCAGTTACTCAGCTCGATTCCAATTCTATTGTTATGTGTCCTGGTGATTCTATTTGCTTTAGTGTTAGTTTTACAGATCCTAATGGCGATAATGTTAATGTTTTATCTAATATAGCTGCTGCTATACCAACCGCATCTTTTACTATAACAAATAGTGGAACAGCTAACCCTACTGGTCTTTTCTGTTGGGTACCAACACCACTAGATTCTGGTATAAATATATTAACCGTATCATTACAAGATGATGGTTGTCCAATTTCTGCTGCACAATATTACACTTATGACATAACTGTTTACGATCAACCTTATGCTGGTCCAGATCAAATAATTTGTGGAGATCAAACTGCACAATTTGAAGCTGTTGGTGGTGGAGGTTATACTTGGTTTTATGAAGCTACAGGAGTACAAGTACCTGTTGGCCCTGAATTTAGTTGTAACCCTTGTAGTAACCCTATAGCAGATCCTGCAATTACGACCACTTATTATTTAGAAAGTTCATTAACTGCAGCCTGTGAAAATAAAGATACCGTAACAGTAATAGTTGTACCAGATTTTACTCCAGAGGCAATTGGAGATACTGCTTTATGTGATTTTTTAAGCCATCAAATTGGAGTAAATATTTTAAGTGGGCCTCCTGGCACCTATTTTTATGATTGGGACAATGAAGCTACATTAAATAATGATACTATATCTAATCCTATTGCTTCACCTACAGCAACTACTTGGTACACTGTTGAAGTTGAATCACCAGATGGATGTGTTAAGAAAACAGATTCTGTACAAATATTAGTTACTCCTCCACCATCTACAACAATGGTTCCTGGTGATACTGCTATTTGTGCAGGTGAATCATTAAATTTTGATGTATCTTTAGCTGCGATTGATGATGATTTTAATACTGGATTTGATCCTAGTGTATGGTCAAATGTTTCTGGAGCGTCTGTTGGAACACCTTGTGTACCTTATAATGGATCTGCATTAAATTTTGATGCTGCTAATAGAGAGTTAGTTACTAATAATATTAATGTAACAAATTGTACAACGGTAGATTTCTGTTTATGGATAGCAAATGATGCATCAAGTGGTAACTGTGAAAATGCAGACGTGGGAGAAGATGTTGTTTTAAGTTATAATACTGGATCTGGTTGGGTTGCACTACAAACCTATACAACTGGTGATTGGGATGCAGCTGGACCTTATGCTAATGCATGGCAATGCTTTAGTGTTGTTATTCCTGCTGCAGCTCAAACTGCATCAACAGCCTTTCAATGGGCACAAATTGGCGGTTATGGCACTACTTTAGACCATTGGTCGTTAGATAATATAAGTGTTAGTTGTGGAGGAAATACAGCTTACACTTATCTTTGGTCTCCTGCTACAGATTTAAGTGCAACTAATATTTCTAACCCAATACTTACTAATGCATCTACAACAACAACTTATACTGTTACAATTACAGATACAGCATCATTGTGTGCTATTGATAGGTTTCAAACAATAACTGTTGTTCCTTCGTATAGTTTAACATCAACTCAAAATGATACCAATATATGTTTAGGACAAAGTGTTAGTTTTACAACTACTGCAAATCCGGCAGGAGCGTATAATTATTCTTGGTCGCCAGCTAACATTATGGATGATGCAACAATATCTAATCCTACCGCAACTTTTACAACGCCAGGTACAAACATGATTGTTGTGCAGGTAGATAATGGCGGAGGTTGTATTAAATTTGATACCATGTATGTTAATGTTTCTTACGGATTTCCGCCAAGCATTAATGCTACACCAGATTCTTCAATGATTTGTGGAACTGACTCCATACAATTAGACATTGATTTAGGAGGAGGAATACCTGCCCAGTGTGGTCCTAGTGCTACTAATTCTTGCTCTGGGGCTTCTACACAACTTGCTTTAGGAACAAGTTCTGGAGCAAATACTACCACTAACTGGCCAGCACCTTATGGTAATTTTTATAGAAATGCAAAACATCAGTTTTTAT
>JBMYXB010000104.1:0-8759 GCA_049608005.1 Vicingaceae bacterium | reverse complement strand
TTGCTGCTATCTTAGAAAAAGATAACGCTGTTGAAGATTTTAGAACTTTAATTGGTGCTACTAACCCAGCTGAAGCTGCTGAAGGTACTATTAGAAAAATTTACGCTACAGATATTTCTGCAAATGCAGTACACGGTTCTGATAGTGATGAAAATGCTGAAATTGAAGGAAACTTCCATTTTACTGCTGCTGAAATGCACTAAGAAAATTTATTACACTGAGTTTATCAAAGTGTCCTCAAATGAGTTAAAAGCCTCATCTGCTAACGAACGGATGAGGCTTTTTTATTAGTTTTATTTTTTGAACAAACTAAGTATTAATGCTAACACATTTTACACCATTTAAAACTGATATTTCGGAAAACGAATTACCTAAAAAATTCACTTTTCCTTTTTATTACAAACCACATCCTTTATCAATTGTAGCTGTTAAAGAATTACAAAAATACTTATCTAACCAAACAGGTTGGGATAATAAATTTGGTTTAAATTCTAATAGTGATGAGGAAGCAATTGGTAAAATGTTTGGTGTTTTAGTTGTTCAAAATTCTAAAGGAAAATTAGGGTACATTTCTGCTGTTTCTGGTAAATTATTTGACAGTAATAAAAATGAAAAATTTATACCTCCTGTTTTTGATATGAATGCTGTAGATAGCTTTTTTAATGATGGAATTAAAAAAGTGAACCAGCTAATTAATGAAATAAATCAGTTAGAAAACCAAAACGATTACATAAGTAATTTAAAACAATTAGAAGAGTTGCAAAATGCTATGAATTTAGATTTAGCTGATGCAAGAAAACGAAATACAGCGTACAAAAAAGAAAGAGATGAAATTAGAAATGAAGCAAAATTTACGCTCTTTGGGGAAGAATTTACACAACTTTGCACTAAACTTAAGCAGGAAAGTGCCAACAAAAAGTTTTACCTTACCCATTTAACTGAACATTGGGATGAAAAACTCAATCGCATAAAAGAAAAAACAACACCAATTACCAATAAAATAAATGCCTTAAAAAACGAAAGACAAAAATTATCTGCCAATTTACAACAACAGCTCTTTGAGGCATACAGTTTTTTAAATGCCAAAGGTGAAACTAGAGGATTAATTGAAATTTTTAAAGATACAGCATTACAAAGACCTCCTGCAGCAGCCGGAGAATGTGCCGCACCTAAACTACTACACTTTGCTTATAAACATCATTTAAAACCAATTGCTATTGCAGAGTTTTGGTGGGGAAAATCTCCAAAATCAGAAATTAGAAAACATAAAAACTTTTACCCTGCTTGCCAAGGAAAATGCAAGCCAATATTAGGACACATGCTACAAGGTTTAGAAGTAGATGAAAACCCTATGCTTAAAAAGCCTGAAAAAAACCTAGAAATAAAAATTGTATTTGAAGACGAAAATATGGTTGTAATTAATAAACCTGAAGGTTTATTATCTGTTCCAGGTGTTAATATAAAAGATTCTGTTGCTTTACGAATGAAAACCAAATATCCAAAAGCAACTGGCCCTTTAACTGTTCATCGTTTAGATATGCAAACCTCTGGAATTATGCTAATTGCTAAATCTTTAGCCATTCATAAAAATTTGCAAAAACAATTTATGGATAGAACCATTAAAAAAAGATACATTGCATTATTGGATGGTATAGTTGATAAAAATAACGGAGTTATTGATTTGCCTTTACGACCAGATTATGACGATAGGCCACGACAATTGGTTTGTTACGAACATGGCAAACACGCCTTAACAAATTTTGAAGTTATTGAAAGAAAAAATAAGCAAACACGCATTTATTTTTACCCTGTAACAGGCAGAACTCACCAATTAAGAGTCCACTCGGCACATCATAAAGGCTTAAATATTCCAATTTTAGGAGATGATATGTATGGAAAACCTGCTGAAAGATTATTTCTTCATGCTCAATTTATTCAATTTAAACATCCTGTAACGGGTAAAAAAATGAAAATTGAGGTTGATCCTGAATTTTAAGACTAAGCCCAACATAAAACCTTATAATTTATGGTTATTAGCTGTTTAATTGATTTATTGGATAATTAGATATATCATTAAGGTAAATAGCAAAAAAAAGCAAAAGAGCCTTTCCAAAACTGGAAAGGCTCTTTTAATTTTATAAAGCTTTAATTACTTCGCTTCTTCTTCAGTTACTTCTTCAAAATCAACATCTGTTACTTCATCATCTCCACCTTCAGCATTTGCTTCTGGTCCAGCTTGTCCTCCTGCTTGCTCTTGTTGAGCATACATTTCTTGAGAAGCTGCCTGGAAAACAGTGTTTAATTTTTCAGTATTTGCTTTCATCCCTTCTAAATCTTTTGCTTCATGAGATTTTTTCAATTCAGCTAAAGCTTCTTCAATAGGTGCTTTTTTATCTGCTGGCAATTTATCTCCGTATTCAGACAATTGTTTTTCTGTTTGGAAAATTAAGCTATCTGCTTGGTTTACTACATCAGCATTTTCTTTAGCCAATTTATCTGCTTCCGCATTTTCTTCCGCATCTTGCTTCATTTTAGCAATTTCTTCATCACTTAAACCAGAAGAAGCTTCAATTCTAATGTTTTGCTCTTTTCCAGTAGCTTTATCTTTTGCCGAAATATTCATAATTCCGTTAGCATCAATATCAAAAGTTACTTCAATTTGAGGTACACCTCTTGGTGCTGGTGGAATATCTGATAATTGAAATCTTCCTAAAGATTTGTTATCGTTAGCCATTGGTCTTTCTCCTTGTAATACATGGATGTCAACCGCTGGTTGGTTATCTGCTGCGGTAGAAAAAGTTTCAGATTTTTTTGTAGGAATTGTTGTGTTTCCTTCAATTAACTTCGTCATTACAGCTCCCATTGTTTCAATTCCTAACGAAAGCGGTGTAACATCTAATAACAATACATCTTTAACTTCTCCTGTTAAAACACCACCTTGTATAGCTGCTCCAATTGCAACAACTTCATCAGGGTTAACTCCTTTAGAAGGATCTTTTCCGAAGAAAGATTTTACTGCATCAACAACTGCTGGTATTCTTGTAGAACCACCTACTAAAATTACTTCATCAATATCAGACTTGCTGTAACCAGCACCTTTTAATGCAGCTTCGCAAGGCTTAATTGTTCTTTTAATTAAACTATCTGCCAATTGCTCAAAAGCAGCTCTTGTTAACGTTCTAACTAAGTGCTTTGGTCCTGAAGCTGTAGCAGTAACATAAGGTAAGTTAATTTCTGTAGAAGTTGTGCTTGACAATTCAATCTTAGCTTTTTCAGCAGCTTCTTTTAAACGCTGTAAAGCCATTGGATCTTGTCTTAAATCGATAGATTCATCTTTTTTAAATTCTTCAGCTAACCAATCAATAATTACTTGATCAAAATCATCTCCACCTAAGTGCGTATCTCCATCAGTAGATTTTACTTCAAAAACGCCATCACCTAATTCTAATACAGAAACATCATGTGTTCCTCCACCACAATCAAAAACAATAATTTTTTGATCTACATCTTTTTTATCTAATCCGTAAGCTAATGCTGCTGCAGTTGGCTCGTTAATAATTCTTTTTACTGTTAAACCAGCAATTTCTCCAGCTTCTTTTGTTGCTTGTCTTTGTGCATCGTTAAAATATGCTGGAACTGTAATTACAGCTTCAGAAACTCCCATTCCTAAATAATCTTCAGCAGTTTTCTTCATTTTTTGAAGCACCATTGCAGAAATTTCTTGTGGAGTATATAATCTATCGTCAATTTTTACTCTTGGCGTATTGTTATCTCCTTTTACTACATTATAAGATGAACGTTTAATCTCGTTTGATACTTGATCAAATGAATTACCCATAAATCTTTTAATAGAAGAAATTGTTTTTTCTGGATTAGTAATAGCCTGACGCTTTGCAGGATCACCAACAGCTCTTTCTCCTCCTTCAATAAATGCTACGATAGAAGGTGTTGTTCTTTTTCCTTCTGCATTAGGAATTACAACTGGCTCGTTTCCTTCCATTACAGACACACAAGAATTGGTTGTTCCTAAATCTATTCCTATTATTTTACTCATAATATATTGTTTTAATTATTATCAATTATTTGATTCGACAATAGTCAAACAATATGCCATTAGAGTTAATGGTTGTTTTAAAGAAAAATTGGCAGAACACTAATGTAATTAGCCTTTTACAACTGACAAAAAGTGACAATACGACAGCAAACTGTCAGAACTTATACCCTAATTAGGACAAGGGTTAGTTGCTGTAGCGTTATGACCAAAACAAAACTCTAAGCCCATTGAGGCTAAGTACGATATTGTGTTAGGACTAATATTTCCTAATGTTTCGCTTTGAGATTGGCTCCAAAATACTTTTTCTCTTGAAGAAAAGATGCCTGTTCCGTTAACAATATTTGTATAATTAGGTTTATCCTGGTTTACTGTTGTTGAAGGCGAGTTTACTTCCATATATGTGCTTAGTTCATCACCTGCAACTAAAATTTCCATGTTTATTTTTTGTAATTCTCTATGTGATAAATGCGGTACAGAACTAGGAATACCAGCTCTTATATTATCAAAGAAAGTACCTCCTTCAATGCCCCAATCTAACGCTCCAACAGATACTGATGTGTTTAATTCTCCTAATGG
The DNA here is from genome assembly GCA_049608005.1 of Vicingaceae bacterium. Lineage (GTDB taxonomy): Bacteria > Bacteroidota > Bacteroidia > Flavobacteriales_E > Vicingaceae. The sequence continues at coordinate 4,129 of JBMYXB010000104.1, read as the reverse complement.
CATTAATATTCTTTTTCTTTCTGGAGCTTTTCCTCCACTACTTATTGAATCGTAGTGCTCAATATAATTAAAAACTAAAATAGGAGAAACTCTACCAACATATTGACCTGGAGAAATTCTAATGAGTACTGTTGAAAATGTTCCGTTAGAAACCGAACCATTATAAAACTTAAATTTTGTACTCCCTACTGGTTCTCCAACTTTAGCTTCTCCAACAATTTTTGTTTCAGCAGTAATTTCTTTATCCAAACCAGAGTTAGTGATAGTCGTTTTATATGAGTAATTCCTATTAATAGCACTTTCTTCAAATTTATATAAAACATTAGAGCTATTATCAAAAATACCTGGATCTTTAGGGATTTCATTTACCGTTCTTATAACGGTTCCTGCAACAGTTGAATAAGATTTTTTTAAAGCACCATTTTCATCAAAAGCTTCAACTTTAACTTCTAATTCTCCATCAGCATAATTAAAATTACTTTGATCTGCAGCCAATTGGTTGGCATTACCATCTCCTAAAAAAGCTTTATTAATTTTTAAATAATGAGTTGTATCAGAAGGATTTAATACTCCGTAAACAACAGTAATATCCTTATACTCAGCATTTAAATCTACATCCGTTTCGCAAGCAAAAAAACTAACTGAAACTAATACTATAAGTGCATAACGTAATTTATTCATAATACATTTTTTTAATCTTCATACAAAAATATCATTTTTAATGAGAATGCTGTAGTTTTTGTAGATTTGCATTCAATAAAATATACCAGTGGGTTTTATTAGAATTAAACGGTTATTAAAATTAAAGGAAAGGTTACCATGTCGATACACTCAAACAACATAAAAAGAGTTACAACTCACGTTCTTCAAGAAATGAAATTGAGAAACGAAAAAATTTCAATGTTAACAGGTTATGATTTTTCAATGGCAAAAATTATTGATAGTGCAGGAATAGATATTATCCTTGTTGGTGATTCTGCCTCTAACGTAATGGCAGGACACGAAACAACCCTTCCTATTACTTTAGATCAAATGATATACCATGCTTCTTCGGTTATTAGAGCTGTAGAACGTGCTTTAGTGGTGGTAGATTTGCCTTTTGGTACATACCAAGGAAACTCTAAAGAAGCGTTATCTTCTGCTATTAAAATAATGAAAGAGTCTGGAGCACATGCTGTTAAAATGGAAGGCGGAAGTGAGATTTTAGAATCTGTAAATAGAATTCTTTCTGCTGGTATTCCTGTTATGGGTCATTTAGGTTTAACACCACAATCAATATATAAATTTGGAACTTATGTGGTAAGGGCTAAAGAAGAAGAAGAGGCTGAAAAACTGATTGCTGATGCTAAATTATTAGAAGAAGCAGGTTGTTTTTCATTAGTTTTAGAAAAAATTCCTGCCCATTTAGCCACTCGTGTTGCCAAAGAAATTAAAATACCTGTTATTGGTATTGGTGCGGGTAATGGTGTTGATGGACAAGTACTTGTTGTGCATGATATGCTTGGAATTACACACGATTTTAGTCCCCGTTTTTTAAGGAGATACCATAATCTTTACGAAGAAATGAAAGGTGCTTTTGAATCTTATATTAGAGATGTAAAATCTCAAGATTTCCCTAACGAAAAAGAACAGTACTAAGAAAATGACGCAACTGCCTAATATCGAAGTATTATATGAAGACAATCATTTAATTGCTATTAATAAACGATCTGGAGATCTTGTACAAGGCGATAAAACAGGCGACAAACCCCTACTCGATATTGTTAAAGATTATATTAAGATTAAAGAGAATAAGCCGGGTGAAGTGTTTTTAGGTAGCCCTCATAGAATTGACAGGCCAACAAGTGGTATTGTAGTTTTTACAAAAACAAGTAAAGCACTTACTCGTATGAATAAAATGTTTCATGACAAAGAAATTCAAAAAACATATTGGGCAATTGTAAAAAATAAACCTGCAAAACCACACGATACTATTGTTCATTTCCTGAAAAAAAATAAACAAAAAAATAAATCAATGGCTTATAGCCACGAGTATAAAGATGCTAAACGATCAGAACTAGAGTTTAAAATTATACACCAATTTGATAATTTTTATTTATTAAATATCAAACCTTTTACAGGAAGGCATCATCAAATTAGGGTTCAATTATCAACTATTGGCTGCCCAATAAAAGGCGATTTAAAATATGGTTTTAACAGGTCTAACCCTGATGCTTCAATTAGCTTACACGCTCGTAAAATTGAATTTATACATCCTGTAAAAAAAGAGCCTTTAGTCATTATAGCTAAACCAAATCCAGCAGATTCTCTTTGGAAAGTAGCCGGAGAACGCTTTATAACCTGAGTTCGATATAAGATTTATTGATAAAATTCAATAAAAAAAGTTGAAATTATTAACCCGATAAGCCCTAACATGTTGATAATGTTTTGACTATACTATTTTGTGAAACTAGTTCTTATGTTGAACTCAGGTTTATAGATTAACATTTTTTAACAGCAATTAACATCCTTTAAAAAACATTTTAAACTTCATAACGTTTTTTTGAGAAATATTTTTTATAATTCTTAAAATCTTTATGTTATGAAAAAAGAACTTAAAACACTTTCCTTAGGATTAGCTTTAGTTATTGGAGGAGGAATTACCTCTGTTGCTCTTTACAAGCAATTTGAATCTCCTACTCCAATTTCTTCATATCCAAACGAAGAAAACAACAACTATTTTGCAAATAATAAAATAGACTTAATCTCATCTCCTAATTTAGAAATGGCTGCCGAAATGTCTTTAAACACAGTGGTTCATGTTAAAACTGAAGTACGGATGAATCAAGCTAGAGATCCATTGTATCACTTTTTTTATGGAAACCAAAGGCAACAAAATCCTCAAATAGCTCATTCTTCTGGCTCTGGAGTACTTATTTCTGATGATGGTTATATTGTTACCAATAATCATGTAATAGAAAATGCCGAAACTCTCTCTATCACATTAAACAATAACAAAAGTTATAATGCTGAATTAATAGGAAGTGATCCTAACACTGATTTAGCACTATTAAAAATTGACGAAGACCAGCTACCTTATATTAATTATGGAAACTCTAACAATTTAAACATTGGCGAATGGGTTTTAGCTGTTGGTAATCCTTTTAATTTAACATCTACAGTTACTGCTGGTATTGTTAGTGCAAAAGGCAGGGATATTAACATTCTTAAAAACGACCCTTACAGTGGCATGTCTTCAATAGAATCTTTTATACAAACCGATGCTGCTGTTAACCCTGGTAACAGTGGCGGTGCTTTAGTAAATGCTAGTGGTGAGCTTATTGGAATTAATACAGCTATAAAATCTAATACAGGTTCTTACACGGGATATTCGTTTGCAGTGCCAGTAAACATTGTAAAAAAAGTTGTAAATGATTTAAAAGAATTTGGTACAGTACAACGTGCTTTTATTGGGGTAAGCATCCAAAATTTAGATGAACAACTTGCTAATAAAATTGGCACGGATAATTTAAATGGCGTTTTTATTAATGGTACTACAGAAAATGGTTCGGCTGCTAAAGCAGGAATTAAATCGGGTGATATTATTAAGAAAATTGGGACAAAATCAATTAAAAATGTAGCAGAATTACAAGAACAAATTGGTCAGTTTAGACCAGGAGATAATATTACTGTTGTTGTTGAAAGAAATAACAAAGAATTAAAACTTCCTGTAGTGTTAAAAAATCTTAATGGTACTGAGCAAATTGTTTCTAACCAAACCAACAAAATATTAAAACGCTTAGGTGTTAAATTGGCTGAAGTTTCTGATAAAGAACTAAAACTTCTAAAAATAAATGAAGGAGTAAAAATTAAAGAAATTTATAATGGTAAGCTAAGGAGCGTTGGTATTAGAGAAGGGTTTATCATTACTAAAGTAAACCATAAAAAAGTAAGCACAACAGATGATTTAATTGCCGCTGTAAATCAAATTAAAGGCGGAATACTAATTGAAGGTGTTTACGAAAACGGTAGAAAAGAATTTTACGGTTTTGGACTTTAATAAATAAACCATTATGGATTGAAAATCCATAGTTTTAATTTGCAGACTAAAAGTCTGCTTCGTGAAATGCCTAGTGAAATACAGAAATAA
>JBMYXB010000103.1:0-8776 GCA_049608005.1 Vicingaceae bacterium | reverse complement strand
TTCATCACTTCAATTAGTTATTCCAATAAATTGGAAACAAATTATCGTTCAGAATAACAGTGTTTATTTATTTACTAAAAGTATAAAACATCCTCCTTAACAAGAAATTTATTTTTAAGCAGTAATTATTCTCGTTATTGCTTTGTTTATTTTTGCACCTGTTATGAGCAGATATTTTTTAGAAATAAAATATGATGGAACCAACTATCATGGTTGGCAAATCCAACAAAATGCCAATACAGTTCAGGCAGAAATAAACAAAGCACTTTCTACACTTTTACAAGAACAAGTAAGTGTTACTGGTGCTGGCAGAACAGATACTGGAGTTCATGCCAAACAACTTTTTTGCCATTTTAATACGGCTTTAACCTTTGAAATAGACAAACTTATTTTTAAGCTAAATAGCTTTTTACCCGAAGATATTTCTTGTACCTCATTAACCAAGGTTCATCCTGAGGCACATGCCCGTTTTTCGGCAATTGCCCGTACTTATGAGTATTGGATTACTCCTTTTAAAAACCCATTTTTACACCAAAAAGCATATTTTTTACCTTATCAATTAAATATTGATTTAATGAATGAGGCCACTAAAAAGTTATTGGGCGAACAAGATTTTTCGTGCTTTAGTAAAAGTAAAACCGATACCTTTACCAATAATTGCAACATTACATTTGCCAATTGGGAATACAAAAACGGAATGTTCGTTTTTACAATTTCTGCCAATCGTTTTTTAAGAAACATGGTTAGAGCCATTGTTGGCACTATGTTAGATATTGGGCAACAAAAAATTAATGTTGAAACATTAGACAAAATAATTGCTTCAAAAAACAGAAGCAACTCTGGAACATCTGCCCCAGCTCACGGCTTATATTTAACCGAAGTAAAATATCCGAAAGAAACTTTGAATTATAAACTATGAATGCAGAATTTTAACCCTTTCTTACCTTTTACATAGTACTTTAGTTAAAGGCCTTGAGGGTAAGGATTCCCTCTTTGAAGAGGGAGTAAGGGAGATGTTGGTAATTATTGAAGAGTGAGCTAATCACTTATGACAACTAAAAACAGATAACCACTATTAATGGCTAAAAAAATTACAGGTAAAGCTTTCGATTATTCTTTGTTTAAAAGAGTAATGATTTATGTAAAACCCTATAACCGTATTTTTTACACCACTGCTTTTCTCACAATAGTTTTAGCTTTAATTTCTTTAGTTAGGCCTCTATTAATACAAATTACAATAGATGATTACATTAAAGAACTTGATGATGAAGGCTTGTTTTATATGACTATTTTACTCATTGGTTTTTTGGTTTTAGAATCGGTGTTACAGTACTTTTTTACACTTTTAGGAAATTTATTGGGGCAAAATGTTATCCGAGATTTAAGAAACATTACCTTTAAAAAAGTACTTGGTTTTAAACTCAAGCACTTTGATAACACCCCTATTGGACAGCTAATAACAAGAACGGTAACCGATATTGAACGGATTGCCGAAATGTTTTCGGGTGGTATCCTCTTAATTATTAGCGATTTACTTAAAATTTTTGCAGTTCTATTTTGTATGCTATACATTAATTGGGATTTAACTTTAATTGCTCTAATACCTATACCTTTACTAATTATTGCAACCTTAATATTTAAAAAAATAATAAAAAAAGCATATCAAGAAATTGCTGAACAAGCAGGCAGATTAAACACTTTTGTTCAAGAACACATTACGGGTATTGCTATAATTCAACTGTTTAATAGAGAAGAAATTGAAACTGAAGCTTTTGCTGCAATTAATAAAAAACATCGAACAGCTCATATAAAAACTGTTTGGGCCTACTCTATTTTTTTTCCTGTTGTAGAAATTCTTTCTGCCTCATCGCTCGCACTATTGGTTTGGTATGGTTTAGGAGAGGTTGCTCAAAATTTAGCTAGTGCTGGAGAAATATTTTCTTTTACACTTTTTATACACATGCTTTACCGACCAATTAGACAATTGGCTGAGCGATTTAACACCTTACAAATGGGCATGGTAAGTTCACAACGAGTTTTTACTGTTTTAGATACAACAGCCAACATTAGTAACAATGGCACAAAAACTACTTTAAATCTTAAAGGCAACATCAAGTTTAAAGATGTTAGTTTTGCTTACAACGATGAAGATTGGGTTTTAAAAAACATCTCTTTTAAAATTAATAAAGGACAAAATTTAGCCATTGTTGGTGCAACAGGTGCTGGTAAATCCTCTATCATTAACCTTTTAGGAAGATATTACGAAATTAATAAAGGAAGTATATTTATTGATGATACCAACATCAATGAATTAGAATTAGAAAATTTAAGGCAATATATGTCTATCGTATTGCAAGATGTTTTTCTGTTTTCTGATAGTATATTAAACAACATAACACTTTACAATAAAGAAATAACAGAACAGCAAGTGGTAGCAGCTGCAAAAAAAGTTGGTGCACATCAATTTATTTCTAAATTACCAGGTGGCTATAACTATGATGTTAAAGAACGAGGAGCAATGCTATCTGTTGGTCAACGGCAACTAATTTCTTTTATTAGAGCTTATGTACACAATCCACAAATATTAATTTTAGATGAAGCTACCTCTTCTATCGATAGCGAATCGGAAGAATTAATAAAACATGCCACAAGCGTACTTACACAAAACAGAACTTCAATTATTGTTGCCCATCGTTTATCTACCATTAAAAATGCTGATAAAATTTTAGTGATTGATAAAGGAGAAATTGTTGAAGAAGGAAGTCATTCTCAATTAATACAAATTGAAGGCTATTATAAAAAACTGTATGATTACCAATTTAAAAGTGAGGAAGATACTTCAAAACAAGAATTATAAAGTTCCTCTCCTCGAAGGGGTGGGTTAATTGTTTTAGATTAAGACAATATCAATCGTTTATTAACGTAACTAATTAACTATCTTTGCCTTTATGAAAAAAAATGCCTTAATATTTGCTTTAACATTAATTATACTTTTTGCTTTTTCGTGCAGAAAAGAAACCATTGAAACAGATGATTCTTTATTACTAGAATTTTCTGCAGATACCGTTTTATTTGACACCGTTTTTACAACAATGGGATCAACTACAAAACGTTTAAAAATTTATAATCCTAGTAATAACAGGGTTAAAATATCTAGTATTGCTGTAAATAGTGGTGCCAATTCGCAGTTTAGAATTAATGTTGATGGTACATCTGGCAATATCCATAAAGATGTTTTTATTGATGGAAAAGATAGCTTATTTATTTTTGCTGAAGTTACCATTGACCCTAACAACAACCTAACCGAATTTGTTGTTAGTGATAAAATTGTTTTTTTAACCAATGGCAATATCCAAAAAGTTGATTTAGTGGCTTGGGGTCAAAACGCACATTATTATATAGCCAATAAAAGTATTGGAGGTATTAACCTTGTTTATTTAGATAGAGATAACTCTGATAATGCACTTGATTCTACTTGGGTAGATGATAAACCTTATGTAATTTATGGTGGATATTTAACAATTGATGGAAATGATAAATTAACAATAGAAAAAGGAGTACAAGTACATCTGCATAACAATGCTGGTATTTGGGTTTTTGAAGGCGGTAATATTGTAGTTAATGGCGAAAAGGATGATGAAGTTGTGTTTCAAGGAACTCGCTTAGAATATGCTTGGCAAGATAGACCAGGGCAATGGGATAGAATTTGGATTAACGAAGGTACTGCCGATAATGTTTTTAATCATGCCATAATAAAAAATGGTTTTATTGGTATTCAGGCAGAAACCAATCCTTTTAATGCCCCTGCTTTGTTTGATGCTAATACGGCTAATGCCTTACGTTTAAACAGTTGCCAAATACATAACAATTCTGCTGTAGGTATTTTAGCAACAAATTATAAAATAACTGATACTAATTCTGTAATAACAAACTCAGGACAATACAATGTTTTAGTTAAAGGTGATGGTGATTATCGTTTTAACCATACTACTATTGCCAATTATTGGGCCGGAACGGAAAGAAAAACACCAGCTGTACTTTTACAAAATGCTTACACGCATTCTACCGGGGTTACTGTTGTTAGCGATTTAAGTGCTGCTAATTTTTATAATTGTATTATAGATGGCGACCAAGACATTGAATTTAGTTCTGAAGAACTGAGCGGAGGAACAATTAATTTTTTATTGGATAATTGTGTTTTAAAAACAACTAATTCTACTGCTGGAGCTAATTACAATAACATAACAACTAATCCTGGTAATATTTTTGTAGATAATATATTACATGATTACCACTTAAATTCAGGAAGTTATACAGGCCCAAATATTAATGTTAATGTTGATAAAGATGATATGCCAAGAGATCCAACCACCCCCGATCTTGGAGCGTATGAGCATTAAATAAACCACTATGGATTGAAAATTCATAGTTTTAATTAGCAGACTGAAAGCCTGCTTCGCGAAATGCCTAGTGAAATACAGAAATAATACACAATTTATTCGTGTATTCGTGGCTAAAACATTTATAGAATATAGTAACTGTAATGTAATTGCAGGGTTTTAACCTTTAACTAGATAATAAAAATTACATTCAAAAAAAAATACTGCTTATTAGCAGTATTTTTTTAGTCTATTTTTAATTTACTTAAACCTTAACTTATGTCCTTTAGTGGCCGTTTTAGATAAGTTTAATTTATATCCTAACATTATTTCAAAACCACCTGCACCACTAGTAGCATTAGCTAATTTAGAAATGTTAAAATCATAACTAATAGAAGTTACAAAACTTTTTAAACCAAGTCTGGCAACAATATAAGCAGCATCATTCCATCTTAAATATGGTCCTGCACTAAAAAACATTTCATTACTATAATTCGTAAATTTAGAATTCTCTTTAATAAAGTATTTAAATTCAGCACCAACATCAGTATATTTATTTGAACCTTGTATTGCTGTAACAAAATTTGGCATAAAGGCTAATCCCTCTCCAATATTTATTTCTCCGCCACCATGCACAGTTAATTTACGTAATAAGTGAGTTTCTATACCAAAACCAATGTCTGGTCTGTTAAAATGAAAAAATGAAAACCCTGCAAAAACACGCGTTTCATTTGTAGGAGCATAATACCAGTGCATTCCTGTAGAAAGATCCATAGCTTTTGCAGAAGTTCCACCAAGATCTCCAACACTAGTCGATTGTACTTGTCTATCAAACCCTGAACCATTCCATTGGTTATCCCAAGTTAAATTAGAATGATTAATGCTTCTTTGTATTGCTCCTGCCTGAAAACCTAAAGATAAATAATGATTGTTTTGACCTCCACTTATATCTAAATGGTATGCTACAGATAGTGCAAAATTAGTTGTTGATAGCTTAGAATCTCCGCTACCATCTTTAGAAAAATTAACTCCTAATCCAAACATTCCTCCTCCCATTTCTCTTAAAATAGGAAAATCTAAAGATGCTGCTGAAGTTGCATAAGATTTTGAAATAGAACTCCATTGGTTTCTGTAATTTACAATTGCTCTTAAATCTCCATCAAAAATACCTGCATTGGCAGGGTTTAATGTTAATGGTGATGAAAAGAATTGAGAGAAATGGACATCTTGTTGCCCAAATACACTTGAACTTGACAGTGCCAATAAAACGATAATTAATTTTATATTTTTCATAATTCAGTTACTTCTTTAGATTACTTAATTAATGTTACGTTTCCTTTTAATTCTCCAGCACTTCCATCCACATAAGTTACTTTAACATAATACACAAATACTCCAGGGTTAAGTTCTTTACCATTGTTTGTTCCATCCCAACCTACATCTACATCATTGGTTTCAAAAACTTTTTGCCCATACCTGTTGTAAACCGAAAAATCCATAGATTCAATAGCAATTTTACCTTTAACATATAATCTATTATTAGTAGAACTATAAGGTGTAAAAGCAGAAGGAACATCAATATGAAAAACAAAATTAACATTAACTGTTAAGTCATCTGTTGCAATACAGCCATGCCTATCTATGTAAGTTATAGTATAATTTACCGAATCTGTTATTTGATTTAAATCAGAACCTAACTCATCTGGTGTAGATAAAAAAGTTGAAGGACTCCACTCTATAGTACCTCCAGCAGAAGAAAGAATATGTCCTGATTCATTTCTAACCTCTGCTCTAACATGAGAATCCGAATTAAAATCTACTATTTGATCACTTCCTGCAAAAATTAGAGGGTTAGGATAAACATTAATAGTATCGTAAGCAATAGAATATACGTTATTATTGTGTGTATTTTTAGCCGAAACGCTTACAAAAAATTCTCCAGTAGTATCAAACCAACATCTTTCAAATACAGCCTGATGATTGGTAGTTGTAATCGTATCATTTGTGTTTCCCTGAAAAGTCCATATTAAAGTATCTGGCACTCCCAATAAAGTATCATTATAAGAAAACGTTAAACACTCTCCTACACAAAGACTACTATCTGCATTTCTTAAAATACCTGCTAAAGCTGGATCGCAATTAATTATATTTACAACATTGGGTTTTTCAAGTTGATGAGAACCATATTGATTAGTAACCATTAAACTAACATTATATACACCAGCCGAATCATAACAAATATTACCTGGGTTTGCATTAGTTGATGTACTTGGTGTTCCTCCAGGAAAAGACCATAAGTAATCTGTTGGCGTATTGGTACTTAAATCATTAAATGTAATACACAAGTTTTCGCACAATGGCATTGTTCCATTTACCGTAAAGTTTGCTACTGGGGTACAATCTGTTACTACAATACTTTGAACTGCTGTATCTACTTCAATACCATCAGAAGCTATAAGCTGTACTTCATAAGTACCTGCCGATGTAAATTGCACTTGGTGAGGACCTTGTGTAAATTGAGTAGCAGGTATAACACCTCCACCAGATGTATTATCAAAATTCCAATTCCATATTGTTAAAGGCACTGCTGTTATACTTGTATCGGTAAATGTTATGGTATCTCCAGCACAAATAGTATCACTACTTGCAATAAAACCTGCCGAAATACAATTGGTTACAGTTATTGCCATGGTTGTATCATCTATACCAGAGGTATCTGTTATAGTTAAATTTATGTTGTGTGTTCCTGGTGTATTAAATACAACTGTTTGAGGCCCTTGCCCACTAACCATTGCTGGTAAACCTGTATCAAAAGTCCAATCCCAAACAGAAATACTACCACCAATACTGTTGTCAGTAAATGTAATTGAATCTCCAGCACAAATAGATAATGCTGATGCTGTAAAATCGGCAACTGCAACTTGAGAAAACGTAGCTGTTGTTATGAATAAAGCAACTGCAAAAGAAAAATATTTTTTCATAAAATTTATTTTATATAAAACGGCATTATTTTATTGTAAAAAACACTGTTTTTAAACCATTCCAATAATAGGCTTCCAAATTAATAGTTCTTAAAATTTATTCCTAATTTTTGCAAAGATATTAAAACATATTCTTTAAAAAATAGAGGTTTCCCAAGAGCTAAAAAAATGTTATCAGTAACTATAATTAGCCCTATTAATTAAGCTAAATCTAAAATAAATTGTAGCGTATCAACACCATCAGCATAATCATTTAAATTAGGACTTTGAGCCTTACCAAATGCTAAGGTGTTTAGTGGTGTATTTTTACTAGAAACTATACACTGCAACTCATTTTTATTTTTTAAAAGCTGTGTATTCAAATCATCAATTGATTTGTAAAACTCATAATTAAGCACTCCTACTGGCGAATCAAAACCATGCTCTTCTTTTAATAAAACAAAACCATTATCAAGTAATTGATTACTGCCCATTAAGTAAACCGCTTTATTGTAATCGTAATTATTTGCGTACTTATTATTTTGAGTTACATCTTGATAGGTTTCTAAAATAGATTCAAAAAAAGTATCTATTCTATATCCTTCAGGAAAATACAGTTTAGAAACACTTCTACATCCTAAACCATAATATTGAAAAATATCGTTACCTAAAGGCAAAATATCTTCCGCAGTATCGTTTTTATTTATAATGGCTACAGAACTTCTATTTTTTCTTATTATGTGAGGATATTTTCCAAAATACTGTTCAAAATACCTCGCAGTATTATTGCTTCCTGTAGCAATTACAGCATCAAAATTTTGTAATTTATCCACAAAATTTATTTTTGTTTTAAAATCAGGTTCAATAAAAACTAAAATTTCTCCTATCTTTTTTAATAAGGTATTATCTCCTGATGCTAGTTTAGCTTGTATTGCATTACCAGTAATTAAAACAGATAAAAAATCATGAAATCCAACCAAAGGAATGTTTCCTGCCATAATAACTCCAATAATTTTATCGTTATTTTGAGGCACATCATAATCTAATAACCAACTTTTAATATTATCTGCTGTTAAAGAATTAGCTGTTTGGGTTATTGCATTTAATACATTTTCTTTATCAAACCATCCATTATACGACTTTTGTCTTAAAATAAGATCTTCAAAAACATCATAAAAAACAGTGTTAACTTCCTTTAAATTAGGGTTTTTAGCAGCTGTTTTAAATTGATTTAAAAATAATCCTAACTGAACAAATCCTTTTATTCTTTTTTCTAAACTCATTTAATTATATTTGTGGACGAAATTACGAACATTAAATACTTTAAAGTAATGGCAATAATAATAACTGATGAATGTATAAATTGTGGAGCATGCGAGCCTGAATGCCCAAACAATGCAATTTACGAAGGTGGTGATGAATGGAGAATGAGTGATG
>JBMYXB010000102.1:0-8877 GCA_049608005.1 Vicingaceae bacterium | reverse complement strand
AACAGTTGAAAATTTTATTTTTGATTGGATCAAAATAAAGGGAAGCTTACAGAATTAAGAACTAAACAAAAATCTGTAAGGTTAGAAACTAATTTAGTGTAAACTCTAATATATAACTTGTGTAAACTATCTATATTAACGAACATTATAAAAATGAAAAAGAACCTATGCTTATTGATAAGTAGCATTTGCTTATTAATATCCACGAATGGAAATGCCCAGATAAATGAAGACCAAATGGGTGCATGGTACATGTATTTCTTCAATACAACTTTTAAAGAAAGTCCTTGGGGCGTACAAGGAGATGTCCAATTCCGTAATTGGAACATTGCTGGAGACCTTGAACAGTTATTATTACGCGGAGGGGTAACCTATAAACCTAAAAAGGTAGACATTAAATTGACTTTGGGTTATGGAAATATAACTACTGGAAGTTATGGATCTGATAATTCAACTACATCAGAGAGTAGAATTTACCAGGAAGCACTATACCCTGTTCAATTTGGCAATCGTATCTATACTAATCATCGATTTCGGTACGAGCAAAGATTTGTAGAAGGGCAAGATTTAAGAACGCGATACCGATATAATCTATTTCTAAACATAGCCTTGAACAAGCCGGAAATGAACGAAAAAACGTTATACCTGGCGTTGTACAATGAGTTATTCATCAATGGTCAACGAAGCACAGGAAATGGAAATACTGTGGAAATTTTTGATCGAAATCGATTATATGCCGCTTTGGGATACGTGGTAAAAAAGGGAATTAAAATTCAGTTTGGCGTAATGAACCAAACATCAAATAATTGGAGTAAAAATCAGTTGCAATTAAGCTTTCATCATAAAATTTGACATCATACAACAAAACCTAAACTGCATTAAAACGCAGTTTAGGCAAAACGTTGGTAACCATTCGGCTGCTAAATTTTATTCCTAAAACAAATTACTTATCCCCTATTTAATTCAACTACGGACAGCACCTAATTCTATAATAGCTGGACTTTTATGTTGCTAATCGTAAAAGTATTTTAACGGCAAGCTTACAGTTCCTCACGTATTATCAAAAATGCCTTCGGATCAATTTAATTTTTTCCAAACAACATTTTTAGCCAACCAAGTTTGGCTAATGCCTCTTGCTAAAACAAATAGAATCATAGATAACCATAAACCATGGTTTCCAAAAAAGTTTTCTAACAAATAATAAGCAGGAATAAATACAATAAATGTAGAAAAAAGCATGGTATTTCGCATGGCTTTAGAAGCTGTTAAACCAATATAAATTCCATCCCAAACAAAAGGTACTGCACTTAAAATTGGAAACAACACTAACCACCAAATATAATCTAAAGCTATATTTACTACCTCCGTTTGATTGGTTAAAAGCTCTAAAATACTCTTTCCAAAAACTAAATATGATAAGCCATAAACACCTCCTAACCCAAGTCCCCAATAAAAACAATACCGTACCGCTTTTTTAAAATTTGCTTTATCCTTTGCCCCAAAGTATTTACCACTTATCGCTTCTGCGGCAAAAGCAAACCCATCAATACCATAAGCTGCAATAGAAACAAACTCTAACAACAAAATATTGGCTGCACCAATTACATCACCCTCTTTAGCTGACATTACTTTAAAAAAAGACAAAGAAAAAATCAAACATAATGTTCTAATTAAAATATCAGAATTAACTCCAACAAACTTTTTAATTGCTTTAACTTCAAACGTATTTTTGAAGGCTTCTTTTGCTAAATCTTTTCTATAAAAAATAAAGAATAACAACATAGCTAAAACAAACCCTGCATACTGAGCTATTAAGGTACCGTAAGCAACTCCTTGGGTTTCTAGGTTTAAATTTGTTACAAAATAATAACTCAATAAGGCATTTATAATATTGATAGAAATGGTAACAATCATTGCTAGCGTAGCATTTTGTTTTCCTAAAAACCAACCAATAAAAGCATACAAGCCTAAAGTAGCTGGTGCGGCATAAATTCTAACGTTAAAATACGTGGTAATTTGCTGGTTAACTTCTTGGTTAGAATCAATTAAATACAAAGAGAGTTGAAGCAATAAATCTTTAAAAAGAAACAGTAAAGCAGCTCCTAAAAAAGCAATGATTAATCCCCTAAACAACAAACGATAAGCCTCATTAACATCTCCTTTACCAACCTCTTGAGCTGTCATTCCGGTAATTCCCATTCGTAAAAAACCAAATGCCCAATAAATAAAATTGAAAATCATTACTCCAAAACCAATTGATAAGATATATGATTCACTACTTAAATGCCCCATTAAACCTACATCTACTAAACTTAACATTGGCACCGAAAGATTTGCCAAAATATTGGGTATTGCTAGTTTTAAGATTTCTTTGTTCAATGGTAATTTTAATTTGAAACCAAAAATAGGTTTTATCGTCCATAAAAAAAGGAAGACAAATGTCTTCCTTTTTTTAATTTTATTCCATTTCTAGACCTCTAGTCAAGCTGAAGATGACAATATTCTATAATTTAAGCCAAACACTCTTTTACTAAAGCAGAAATTAATTTCCCATCAGCTTTACCTTTTAATTTACCCATTACTGGCCCCATTATTTTACCCATATCAGATGGTCCTGCAGCACCAACTTGTGCAATGGTATCCTGAACTACTTTACGCACCTCATCTTCACCCATTTGCACTGGTAAATAAACACTTAAAACCTCTATTTGAAAGTCTTCATCTTTCGCTAAATCTTCTCTTCCTTGCTCTTTAAAAATACTAGAAGCATCCTTACGCTGCTTTACTAATTTTTGTACAATAGCTAAAGCTGTTTCTTCAGAAACCTCACCACTTCCATCTTTTGTTGCCTCTAACATTATTGCTGATTTAACTGCTCTTAATGCTTCTAATTTTTCTTTTTCTCTGGCTAACATTGCTTTTTTAATGTCGGCATTTATTGTTTCTGACAAGTTCATAGTTGTTTGTTTTTTAATTTGTTTTTTGAGTGATTCCTTTAAGTAACACACCCCTGATTTTAAAACCAAATCCGAGATTTGGATAAAATCTGCCCCTCTCAAGAGGGGAAATAAAAAAGTCGCTTCCAAAATTACTAAGAAGCGACTTATTATTTTTTTATATAATTTATTTTTTCTCAACAGATCCCGATATTCATCGGGATTAGTTCAATTAGCCACACTTAAAGTGTGGATTTCACTAATCTACATTATCGTGTAAAAAAGAATTATCGTCATTCAATTTTGGCTTACCTTCTTCATCATTAGATAATGTAAACCTAGAAATTGGATTTTCTGATGAGTGAGCCACCTCATCTAAATTAATTTTTCTTCTCTTGTAAGCTGGCTCGTTTTCTAAATCATTAATTCCTGAAGGAGTCTTCATTCTCATGCCCAACTCCTTAATTTTCATAATTCTTTCTTGCGAACGCTTCATTTGCTCTTCATCTGGCAACCTGTTCGTGTAAACAGGCCCATCTTCAGTTGTATTATCAACCTTACTTTCTTTTTTAGTAAATGTTATTTCTTCAACAGGTTCGTCTATAGTTGTCTCTTCTGTTGTGGTATCATCTAAATTCCAAACAACAGTTTTTGATTCTTCAGCAACTGGCTCTTCAATAATTTCCTCCTCAGTTGTTTCAGCTACAAATTCCTCAGAAACTTCTTCATTTGTTAACTCACTATCCTGCTCATTAACTGCATCCTCTGTCGTTTTTTCTGCCCAATTCCAAGTTACCTCTTCAGTTTTAGCCTCCACCTCATCTTCATCTGCTTCTAAATTAAAAACAACTCTTTCGGCAGTTGGCTCTTCAATTTTCTCTTCAATTTTTGGCGTTTCAATTTCAAAATTTAATGTTGGTTGCTCCTCAACAACTGTTTTTAAAGTTGGTTCTTCAATTTCTGTTGTTTTCTGCTGAATTTCTACATCATCATTTAATGATGTTGTAATGTTAGTAGGAACATCTTCATCTAAAGTCATAATAACTTTTTCTGGCTTTTTTCCTAACTCAAAACTATCTGTACTATTAGCCCCAAAACCAGTAGCAATTACAGTTACTGCAACTTTCTCTCCTAAACTTTCATCCGTACAATTACCCCAAATCACATCAGCTGTTAAACCTGCTTCATCCTGTATAAAATCAGTAATATCACCAATTTCATCCATTGTAATTTCTTCTAGTCCAGATGTAATGTTTAATAAAATATAGTTGGCTCCTTTAATTTCGTTGTCATTTAACAATGGAGAAGCCAATGCTTTAGTTACCGCATCAATTGCTCTGTTTTCTCCTTCAGCAGTTGCAGATCCCATAATTGCAGTACCACCATCTTTCATTACTGTTTGCACATCTCTAAAATCCGTATTTACATAACCTGTAACAGTAATAATTTCAGAAATTCCTTTTGCTGCAACCGTTAAAATATCATCTGCCTTAGCAAAAGCCTCTCCCATCCTAAGGTTACCATACATCATTCTCAATTTATCATTGTTAATGATTAGTAAAGTATCTACGCTAGCTCTTAAAGCTTCTAATCCATCATCTGCTTGCTGCTTTCTTCTTCTTCCTTCAAAAGAAAAAGGAATAGTCACAATTCCAACAGTTAAGATGCCCATCTCTCTTGCTGTTTCTGCAATTATTGGAGCAGCACCTGTTCCAGTACCACCTCCCATACCTGCAGTAATAAAAACCATTTTGGTATTATTTTGTAAAACAGATTTAATTGCTTCAACATCTTCAATTGCTGCATTTTTACCAACATCAGGGTTTGCTCCAGCTCCTAGCCCTTCGGTTAAAGTTGTTCCCAATTGTATTTTATTAGGTATAGGGCTTTGCTCTAATGCTTGCGCATCAGTGTTACAAATCATAAAGTCTACACCAGTAATTCCTTGGTTATACATGTGGTTTACTGCATTGCTTCCACCACCACCAACACCAATAACTTTGATGATTGATGCCTGATCTTTTGGTAAATCAAATTTCATAATATGGGCTTTTAATTAATTTATCAATTATTAAATTAAACAGTGCAACTAACACACTTTTCAATTGTCTTATTATCCTTCGTTATCTTCAAAAAACTTGTGCCCTACATCAAGCACTTTTTTAAAAAAACCGCCTTTATCTTTTTTAGAATGACTAACAACTTCTCCAGAATTAGAAGTACTTTTATGTGCAGCAGCATCAAATCCTTTAATCACTAAACCAACTCCTGTTGCAAACATTGGGCTAGTTAATCCTTCTTCATTTCCTTTTGCTAAATGTTCGTTAGGATAGCCAATTCTAGTATCCATACCAGTTACATATTCTAACAATTGAGAAATGTGTTTTAATTGAGATCCACCACCAGTTACAACAATTCCACAAATTAATTTGTTTTCGTAACCAGAGTTTTTAATCTCGTAATAAATATTTTCTATTACCTCTTCCATTCTTGCTTGAATGATTTGAGCCAATGTTTTTAATGATATTTCTTTAGGATCTCTTCCTCTTAAACCAGGAATAGAAACTATTTCGTTTTCTTTACTTTCGCTTGCTAAAGCAGATCCAAACTTCACTTTTAATAACTCCGCTTGGTTCTTAATTATTCCACAACCTTCTTTAATATCTTCGGTAATGGAGTTTCCTCCGAAAGGAATAACAGCAGTATGTCTGATAATTCCATCTTGGAAAATTGCAATATCAGTTGTTCCGCCACCTATATCTACCAAAGCAATCCCTGCTTCTTTCTCTTCGCTACTTAAAACCGCTTCTGAAGAAGCTAAAGGTTCTAAAATCAAATCATCCACCTCTAAACCTGCTTTGTGTACACATTTATAAATGTTTTTTGCTGCAGCAATCTGCCCAGTAATAATATGGAAATTAGCCTCTAAACGAACTCCAGCCATTCCAATAGGATCTTTAATACCTTGTTCGTTATCAATAATATATTCTTGAGGTAGTACATGGATAATTTCTTCACCCGGAAGCATTACCAACTTGTACATATCATCAATCAAGGCATTAATATCGTTCTGACTAATTTCATCATCAACGTTATGTCTTACCTTAATCCCTCTGTGTTGTAAACTTTTTATGTGCTGACCAGCAATACCAACATTAACCACTTTAATGTCAACTCCCGATTTGTTTTCAGCATCTTCTACCGCCAATCTAATTGATTGAACCGTTTTATCAATATTAGAAACCACACCACGAGAAACCCCTATAGATTCAGATTTTCCCATACCCAAAACTTCCATCTTACCGTGCTCGTTTCTTCGACCAACAATAACAACAATTTTGGTTGTTCCAATATCTAACCCTACTACTATTTCTGATTCTGTGCCTTCCATTTTAATTATATCTTTTTGTACAAACCACCTGATTTTTATACTTCAAATTAATTTCAGAATACTCATTCCATCCTGTTTTATTTAATCCTTTATTGTAAAAAATCATCAACTTTTCAAACTTACCTGTTAAGTTCTCTATCCCTCCAAATACAATTTTATGATTTCCTACCTTTGGTATGAGGCTAAAGCCCGATACTTTATCAACATGTATTTGTTCAATTTGGGCTTTCCAAAACTCAGAATTATCTATATAATCAGCAATTGTGTAAACATCATCCAACATTGTTTTTTCTGTTAATGAATCGGGTAAATTATTGTAGTTAAAAGCATATCTTTTTGCATAAGGCTCGTTTAACGCTCCACTTACCACTAATAAACGAGCTGTATATTTATTAGATAAAGGCATTAAAAACCCTTTATCATCAATGTAATAACTTTCATTTTTAGAAAATATTCTTACTATTGGCCTGCGTTGTTTAATATTAATAACCAATTCTCCATCAATTGTTTTAAATACCTGAGCATCTTTTACGGAATGATTGTTAACTAACTTTTCTTCCAATGCTGCAACATTAAATTTGTTGAGTAATAAGCTGCCTGTATCCTCTTTATTTAATACTTGAAACAAAATGTCTTCCTCATCAATAAACCTGTTATCTGTATCGTAATCAATGTTAACTTTTGGCTTTTTAAATGTTAATTCTTGCTTAGAAACATTTACAAATCCTAAAACAACCACAATCAACGAAAGTGCTATTATCCATAATGATATGTTTAGTATTTTATTCATAATCTTTTTTGTCATTACGAGGCACGAAGCAATCTTATTTTTAAACATGGGATTGCTTCATTTCGTTTTACTGCATTCGCAGTGACGGTTCTATTTTTATTTTTTTTTTATTAATAGCTCTTTTATTTGAGGAACAAAAACATCTATATCTCCTGCCCCAAGCGTTAATAATACCTCAACATTAGTGTTCGAAACTTCAGTTAACAAATCTTTTTTTGCTACAATATTCTTCTTTAAGCAAGTTACTTTATTTAAAATAATTTCTGATGTAACGCCCTCTATCGGAAGTTCTCTTGCAGGATAAATATCCAACAAAATTAACTCGTCTAATAGGGATAAACTTTCAGCAAATCCATCAACAAAATCACGCGTTCTTGTATATAAATGTGGCTGAAATATTCCTGTAATTTTTTTACCGGAATAAAGTTCTTTAGCCGATTGTATGCTCATTTCTAATTCTGAAGGATGATGTGCATAATCATCAATGTAAACTAGTTCTTTGGTTTTAACATGCGTTTCAAACCTTCTGTAAACACCTTTATAAGTCCCTAGAGCTGCTTTAATTTCTTGTTGATCTAAACCCATTTTATCTGCAATAGCATAAGCTCCAATAGCATTTTCTACATTATGGATTCCGGGCAAGCCTATTTTTATATCTGTTAAAAGACCCACCCCTTTCGAAGAGGGGGACTGAAGGTCAATAACATAATTTCCATCTTCAATTCGAATGTCTGTAGCAGAAATATCTGCTTTTTCTGTAACCGAATAACTTGAAGTAACAACATCAGAACGAAGTGTTAATTCATCTAAAATAAATTGTTTAGAAATTAGCTTACCACCATTTTTAATTTTTCCTGCAAACTCGCTGTAAGCTTCTTTCATAGAGTTTTCATCCCCATAAATATCTAAATGATCTGCATCAATGGATGTAATTAAAGCAATATCTGGCGAAAGCGTTAAAAAGGATCTATCATACTCATCAGCTTCTACCACAAAAACTTTAGGGTTATCGTTTAGCAATAAGTTAGAATTAAAATTTAAACTTATTCCTCCTAAAAAAGCAATACAATTAACATTACACTCATTTAAAATGTGAGCCACAATTGAAGAAGTAGTTGTTTTACCATGTGTTCCGGCAACTGCTATTGTAAAGTAATTTTGGCTTATAAGTCCTAATACTTCTGAGCGTTTCCACAACTTAATTCCTTGCTCATTTAAATAAACAAACTCTTTATTATCTTTAGGAATTGCAGGTGTATAGATAAACAAAACATCATTACCCACCCCTTGCCTCCCGACATCTTCTCGGGACAAGCTTTCCAAGGAGGGGAACAATTCGTTAATTAAATCTACATTCTCATCATAATGAATTTCAATACCTTCTGATTCTAACTTTTCGGTTAATACCGTTTTTGTTTTATCGTAACCAACAACTCTACAATCTAAAGAATTAAAATAACGCGCAATAGCACTCATTCCAATTCCTCCAACACCTAGAAAGTAAACAAGCCTCACCCCCTCAATCCCACTTTCCGAAGAAGATGGGGAAGCTTGCCCTATATTTACTTTTTTACTCATTTATATTTTCTCTTTTCTCTTTTAACCCACCCTTGATTTTAAAACCAAATCTAAGATTTGGATAAAATCTTTCCCTCTCGAGAGGGGAGACTACGCTCTTATCAATTTTACAACCTCAGCGGCAATTATATTTGCAGAATCGGTAAACGCCATTTTAGCAACATTTACTGCTATTTTATTTT
>JBMYXB010000101.1:0-8930 GCA_049608005.1 Vicingaceae bacterium | reverse complement strand
CCTTCAGTATCAAACCCAATTAAATCGTTTACTTTTTCTATTTTATTTTTGATGATATATGAAGCCATAAATCCTCTAGCTTTCTTGGCATACACCATTACCGTTTTATATTGTCCGTTATTAAAATCCTTAAAAACAGGAGTAATCATTTTAGCTTTTAACTTTTTCTTATTAATGGATTTAAAATATTCGTTAGAAGCTAAATTCACTATTATTTCTTCTTTATGAGATGACGTAATTGTATTTACTTCATCCACAATTTTATCTCCCCAAAACTCATATAAATTATTCTTTCTACCAGTTTTTAGTTTTGTTCCCATCTCTAAACGGTAAGGATGAACTAAATCGTAAGGTTTTAACAAGCCATACAAACCCGATAAAATTCTAAGATGATTTTGAGCTTGTTCTTTTTCTTGTTCTGAAAAAGATTTTGCATTTAAACCAGCATACACTTCGCCATTAAACATTAAAGCGGCAGGACTCACATCTTTAGAATGATCTAAGTCCCAACTTTTATATCGATTAACATTTAAGTCTGATAAAGCAGGACTCAATTTCATTAAGCTTCCTAATTTTTTAGAACTGTACTTTCGTAAAGAATTAATTAGTTTTTCAGATTCTTCAACAAAAATTGGAGTGGTACAATTTGTTGTTAATTGCGGTTCTTCATTTAATTTTTTTGCAGGAGAAAGTAAGACTAACATAATCCGTAATTTTAGCTTACAAAAATAGCCCGAATTTATGAGTAATTCTAACAAAGATTGGTCGAGTATTTTAACTCCCGAAGAATATCGTGTAATGCGAGAAAAAGGAACCGAACTGCCTTTTTCTGGAACTTACTACATCCATAATAATAATGGAACATACAGGTGTAAAGGTTGTAATGAAGAATTATTTTCTTCTTCATCTAAATTTGATGCTGGCTGTGGTTGGCCTAGTTTTGATGAAGAAATTGAAAAAGGAAAAATTAAAGAAGTTTTAGATAAAACACACGGCATGATAAGAACAGAAATTGTTTGTGCTAATTGCGATTCTCATTTAGGACATGTTTTTAATGATGGTCCAACAGAATCAGGATTAAGATATTGTGTAAATTCTATTAGTTTAGATTTTGAAAATAAGAAATAATTACCTTCCAAAAAAATCGGTACCAGCTCCCATAAAACTAGTAGAAAAAGGATTGTTTCTTCTATTATAATATGGGTTTCTATCGTTAATTCTAACCTCAGCTTGTATCGAAAAGTTATCGTTTACTTTATACTTTACATACCCAGTATAACCTAAATTATTTAAACCATTACCAGCATCTAAAGAGGTTCCGTTGTGTGTATTATAAGAAGTAAAATCATAAAAAATTGACCCTCCAACATAAAGTTTGTCAGTTAACTTGTATTCTGCACCAATAAAAGCATTGTATTGTGATATATTGCCAGAAAACATTTGATACTGATAATCTGAAATTACTGGTATATTATTTACCATACTATTAATATAGGCAAAACCAGTGTTTATTGATAATCTTGGTGATACATCATAACTTATCATAGGTTGATAATAAGTGCTAAAATAATCACCATAACTACTTTTTCCGAAACCTACTCCAACACCAAAACTGTAATGCATTTTATCTTTAGCAGATAATGAATCAAAAGGCATCACATAATTAGGATCTTCAATAACATATTCATCAACATCTGTTGTATCAGTTTGAGCAATACTACTAATAGATAGTAATGTTCCAAACAATAAATATGTTATTTTTTTAAGCATAATAAATGTAAAAATACGAAATCTTAAGCACAAGTTCCTATACTCTAATCATTTAACTTTTTTTAACAAACAAGGTGCAATTTTAATAAAGTTGGCACGTAAATTGAAAGTAAGAGTGAAAAATAAATGATTAATAAATCATGTAACTTATTAAAAAACACAAACGATGTTAGAACTTAGAAA
The DNA here is from genome assembly GCA_049608005.1 of Vicingaceae bacterium. Lineage (GTDB taxonomy): Bacteria > Bacteroidota > Bacteroidia > Flavobacteriales_E > Vicingaceae. Next base: position 6,977 of record JBMYXB010000101.1, on the reverse strand, counting down.
AAGATATTTAGAACTAAAACAAAAAGCAACTCAATTAATGTTAGCAGGTAAAATGACAGAATATATTAAAGCATTAAATGAAATTGAACAAATGAATTTAGTATTAGTAAGAGTAAACAGGTAATTTTTACCAAAAAAGTTTTTTACCGTAAGCTGAGAGATTACTATGTTTGTATAAAACACTGTTTCTTTTACCAAAATTCCCACCAATTCCTTTTAAAATTAATGCAAAAGGAATAAAAGAAACAAAAACAAGTAGAACAAAAATCATAGTGTAAAAAGTATTAATTCATCTATAAAAATAGTCAATTAATCGAAAAAATATAAGTTTTATAGGGTAAATACTAACTCTTATCGGCTTTTTTAATAGATTTGTCGGCAAATGAAGTCTATTTACTTAATAAGACATGCTCAATCTAATGCTGTAAATTCCGCAACAGGTTATGATAGACCTTTAAGCGAAAAAGGCTTAAAAGATGCTGAACAAATATCTAAAAAAGTAAAAGAATATAACTTTTCACCTACTTTAATATACTGTAGTCCAGCCAAAAGGACACTAACAACTTCTTCTTTTTTTAATTACAATACTGTAAGTGTTTTTGAAAAATCTATTTATGAAGCCACATTATTAGATTTAACAGAACTTATTAATGCTTTTCCAAGTGAGCATAATCAAATTGCACTAATTGGACATAATCCAAGTATTTCTTTATTGGCAAGTTATTTAACAGGTGATGATAAGTTAATTCAAATTAGCCCTTGTACCGTTATTAAAATTAATCTTGATGTAGATAATTGGAATGAAATTACACAAGGTATTGGTACTCAAGAATATTATCTTTCGCCAGAAAATTTATCTTAACCTTTTTTTACAGTACAATTTATAATTGTTCGATCTTTAAATGCTATAAAATATTTGGGAAAAGATTCCCTATCTAAAGAATTTTAACTTAAACACAGCAAGATATGGCAATCGTTATTGATTTACAATAACGATAACTTACTGATAATCTTTTAATTATAGATTATATTTTTTCTAGCCCTTATGACAAACTCAGGTTTATAGATGTTTTAGCTATCTTTGGATTCCGAAAAACATTATGGCTATGACAAAAAAGGAAGAATTAAATTTTAATAAAAACGAAGATATAAATAAAATGCTGGTTTCTGACTTAAACAGAAAGTTGCAAAAAGTTTATTTAGGTGGAGGAGAAAAAAGAATTGCAAAACACCATAGCAAAGGCAAATTAACAGCCAGAGAAAGAATTACTTATTTATTAGATAAAAAAACCGATAGCATAGAAATTGGTGCTTTTGCAGGAGATGGTATGTATCAAGAACACGGAGGATGCCCTTCTGGAGGAGTTGTTGGAGTGATAGGTTATGTTAGCGGTAAACAATGTATTGTTGTTGCCAATGATGCCACGGTTAAAGCTGGAGCTTGGTTTCCTATTACTGGAAAAAAGAACTTAAGGATTCAAGAAATTGCAATGGAAAACAAATTGCCCATTATTTATTTGGTTGATAGTGCTGGGGTATATTTACCCATGCAAGATGAAATTTTTCCTGACAAAGAACATTTTGGCAGAATTTTTAGGAACAATGCCATCATGTCTTCCATGGGTATTACCCAAATTGCTGCCATTATGGGGAGCTGTGTTGCTGGGGGAGCTTACTTACCAATAATGAGCGATGAGTCTTTAATTGTTGATAAAACTGGTTCTATCTTTTTGGCAGGTTCTTATTTAGTTAAAGCTGCTATTGGAGAAAGTATAGATAATGAAACTTTAGGTGGAGCAACAACACATTGCGAAATTTCTGGTGTTACCGATTATAATTGTAAAGATGACCATGATTGTTTAGATAGAGTTAAACGAATGATGGATAAAATTGGTGCTTCTGAAAAAGCTGGATTTAACAGAGTTGATGCTAAAAATCCTAAACAAAAAATTGATGATGTTTTTGGTATTTTACCCGATACCAGAGATAAGCCTTATGATATTAAAAACATTATTAGCAGCTTAGTTGATGATTCTGAATTTGATGAATACAAAGAAGCTTACGGGCAAACCATTGTTTGTGGTTATGCCAGAATTGATGGATGGGCTGTAGGTATTGTTGCCAATCAACGAAAAGTTGTAAAATCTAAAAAAGGCGAAATGCAATTTGGAGGTGTCATCTATTCTGATTCTGCCGATAAAGCTGCTCGTTTTATTATGAATTGCAATCAAAAGAAAATTCCTTTAGTGTTTTTACAAGATGTTAGTGGTTTTATGGTTGGATCCAGATCAGAACATGGAGGAATAATTAAAGACGGAGCAAAAATGGTAAGTGCTATGGCAAACTCAGTAGTACCTAAGTTTACCGTAATTATTGGTAACTCTTATGGTGCAGGAAACTATGCAATGTGCGGTAAAGCTTATGACCCAAGATTAATTGTTGCATGGCCATCTGCACAACTCGCTGTAATGAGTGGTGCTGCAGCTGCTAAAGTTTTACTTCAAATTGAAGTTGCTTCGTTAAAAGCCAAAGGAGAAGAAATTACAACTGAAAGAGAAGAAGAGTTATACAACAACATAAAAAATAAGTATGACGAACAAATTTCGCCATATTATGCCGCTTCTCGTTTATGGACAGATGCCATTATTAATCCTACAGATACAAGAAAATGGATTTCTATGGGGGTAGAAGCTGCTAACCATGCTCCTATTGAAAAACAATACAATGTTGGCATTATTCAAACATAAAAATTGCTTAACTCATAAAAATTTTATTTATTTACAACAAAATTCAATCAATATAATTATGTATAAAAGAACAATTAAAATAGCATCTATCATTTTAGCAACTAGTATTTTAGCATCTTGTGGAGAAACTACCGAAGAAGAAACTGCAATTGTAGAAGAAAATGCTGCAACAGAAGAAGTAGTTGCTGAAGAAAATGAAATCCAAACCAACCATGTTTTACCTTCTCCGTTGCAAATAGCTGAGCTTTTTAAAACAGCAGGTTTAACTTATATTGGAGATTTAACAAACCCTTCAAACAAAGTTGATAATTACAACTCTAAAGCTGATCAAAAATTAAATTACGGTGTTTATTCTGCAAGCATGGCTTATTGTATTATGAATAACCAAACACAAGAATCTATAGATTACTTAGCGGCTTTGAAAAAATTATCTGAAAAACTTTGGATGACTGATATTATGGGATCTATGGGTTTATCAGAACGTTTAGAAGCTAATGTAGGTAATGAAGATTCTTTAACATACATTATGGCAGATTTACAAATGCAAATGGATGACTATTTAGATGAAAATGGGATGAGTAGTACTGGTTCTATAATTTTTACTGGTGCATGGATAGAAACAATGTATATCGCATCTAAAGTAAACGAATCTAATACCAACCCTAAATTAATTTCAAGATTATCTGAACAGTCTGTTATTTTAAACAGCTTAATTGGTTCTATTAAACAAAGTGATACAGATAACAATTATACAGATCTTATTACAGATTTAGAAAAAATTAACACTCACTTTGATGCTCTTAATGACGAAAACAATCAAGAATTAAATCTTTCTAATGAAGCTCTTAAAGGTTTATCAATTGATATTACAGCCTTAAGAAACAAAATAGTTGGAGCGTAAATCATCCTAATTTATTAAATAATTACCATGAAAAAAATAACAGCATATTCACTTCTTTTAGCTGCTTTAATTTTATCTTCTTCATTTATTCAAGAAAATGTAAATTGTGATATTAAAGTCTTAAAAAAAGAATTAAAAAGTGAATTACGACCTGATTTTAAATATGATTCATCAAACATTAATCATTTTACTTTAGAATCAAAAAAACAAGGTACTGAAGTACATGTTCCTTTGTTTTCTACCGAAAAATATAAATTACTTTTTAATACTGCTGGAATTTCTTCTGATTTTGATATTCTGATTTATGATAAAGCTCACAATGAAAGTAACAGAAAATTACTTTTTTCTGTAAAGGGAAGCGAAGCTGTTGGTAAACATATATTTAGTTTTGAACCAAGCAACCAAAAAGAAGTGTATATTGATTATATGCTACCAGCATCATCAGAAAAAGACGTTACTGGCTGTATGGTTTTTTTAATGGGATATAAAATAGGGTAAAAAATAACAAGCAATCTAAAATTAGATAATGTTGTAAAAATTAAACCACTACGGGCTAAAATCCATAGTGGTTTAATTTTTTATAAACAACAACAAAATACTTTAACCCATTATAAAAAATACAAAAATGGCGCGTTGGACAAAATTTTACCTCGTACGAATACAGTTTTTAGGATTTAGATATTGTGGTTGGCAAACACAACCGGGTGTAAAAACGGTTGAAGAAATGATTAACAAAACCTTTAAATTTATTTTTAAACATGATGGTTTTAAGGTTTTAGGCAGCGGAAGAACCGATGCTAAAGTTAGTGCCGATGATTTTGCTTTTGAGCTTTTTTTAAATGATAGTATTGATATACCAACACTACTTAAAGATTTAAATCACAACTTGCCTTTTGATATTAGGGTAAAAACCATAAAAGAAGTTGATGCTAAATTTAACATCATCCAAAACCCAAAAATTAAAGAGTATCATTACTATTTCTCTTACGGAGAAAAATCGCATCCTTTTAACGCTCCACACATCATTAACTTTGAACAAGTCTTAGACATAGAAAAAATGAAAGAAGCAGTTAAAGTTTTTGAGGGAAAACACAACTTTAAACGCTTTGCCTGCAAACCAACCGAACATACTATTTTTGATAGAGAAATATTAAGTGCTGCAATAGAAAAAAACACTCGTTATTTAGGCGAACATGTTCCAGAAAATACACATGTTTTTAAAGTAAAATCAAAAGGTTTTTTACGTTACCAAGTTCGTTTAATGATGGCTGCTTTAATTGATGTAGGTGCTGGAATTTATTCTACTAACGATTTAAAAAATATTTTAATTGAGTACGATAAAGAACCCATGAAACACAATGCCCCATCATCTGGTTTAAACTTACATCAAATTAATTTTTAAAATACATCATGCCATTTTCATCTTTAGGAATTTCTAAACATTTAATTAAAGGATTAGAAAAACAAAAATACACCACCCCCTATCCTATTCAAAAACAAACAATACCTGCTATATTAAATGGTAAGGATGTTTTAGGAATTGCCCAAACTGGCTCTGGTAAAACAGCCAGTTATGTTTTACCTATTTTAATGAATTTAGAAGGCAAAACAACTACTAAAAACAGACATATTAATGTGTTAGTTTTAGTACCTACCAGAGAATTAGCTGTACAAGTAGAAGAAGTTTTTAGGACCTTTGGATTCTTTTTACCTTATCGCGTAAAGTCTTTATCTGTTTTTGGAGGAGCTTCAATAAACCCACAAATGCAAGCAATGCAAAACGTAAACGTATTGGTAGCAACTCCTGGCAGATTAATTGAGTTGGCAAAATCTAACGCATTACATTTAGATAGTATTACTACTTTGGTTTTAGATGAAGCAGACAAAATGCTGAACTTAGGATTTAAAGATGAAATGGATCAAATCTTTGCAATGCTTCCAGCTAAACGTCAGAATCTTTTATTTTCTGCTACATTAAGCCCTGATGTGCAAAATGTAGAACGTTTATTATTAAACAATCCTGAAATTTTTAAAGTAGAACCTAAAGTAACTAATTTAGAGTTAATTAAGCAGGTTGCCTACTCGGTTTCAGAAGATAGAAGAGGTCCTTTTTTAAGGTATCTTATTAAAACGCACGAAATGAAACAAGTGTTGGTTTTTGCTTCATCTCGCTACCAAGCAGATTTAATAGCAGACAAGTTAGGTAAAAATGATATTAAAGCCAGATCTATCCATAGTAAAAAAAGTCAAGGTTACAGAAAAGAAACACTCACCAATTTTAAAGCAGGAAATTTGCCTGTTTTGGTTACTACTGATTTACTATCAAGAGGTATTGATATTGAATTTTTACCTTTTGTAATAAACTACGAATTACCACGTTCGCCAAAAGATTTTGTGCATAGAATTGGTAGAACAGGTAGAGCAGAAAACCCTGGCACTGCTTTTACATTTGTTATTGAAGAAGCTCAACATCACTTTAAGGTAATCCAAAAGAAAATGAAAAAACAAGTGGATTTGATAGATACTACAGAAATTGATTTACATGGTTTTTAAAAAATAGTGAATTAAACCTAATGAGTTTTAAGCTATTTTAACATTTCATAATCAAATAGTTGCGTAAATTCGTAAGGTGAGTTTATTTAGATTAATAATCATTTTACCCTTTTTTATTGGATGTTCTTGTTCAATATTTGCACAAAAGCAATTTACAAAAGGAAAAATTTTAGCACAATCTGATTCTTCAAAAATTGTACATGCACACATTGTTAATCTTAGCAGTGGCTATGGTGTTGTGAGCAGTAATAATGGTGAGTTTATTATCCAATCCAAACCTAAAGATTCGCTTCTTATTTCTTTTGTAGGTTATCATTCTGTTAAAGTTTTATCAACCAATACGTATTTAACAGTTTATTTAAAAAAAGCAAATTATTCGCTTGAAGCATACAACGTATTACCCTACAAAGATTTTAAAGAATTTAGAGAAGCTTTTACAAAATTAAAAATTGAAGATACTACTAGGTATATGATTAACGAAAGTATTTATTTAAGTGTTGATGAACTTAGAAGTTGGTCGCCACCTCAAAACAGTATTTTTAGAGGACAAATTACAGCTTTAGCCTCTAAGTTTAATAAGCGCATTAAAGACAAAAAAGTATATGATAAATTAATTGCTAGAGATGAACACAAAGCTTATTTAGCCACAAAATTTAATGCTAAATTAATAAGGCAAGCTACTTATCTAAAAAAAGAAAATAAGATTAATGCTTTTATGGAGTATTGTGATTTTACTGATAATTTTTGCAATGGTAGTGGAGGCGTTTTTTATAGCT
>JBMYXB010000100.1:0-8938 GCA_049608005.1 Vicingaceae bacterium | reverse complement strand
CTGGAGGACTAAACGTTATTAGGAGAGCTTTTAACATTAATGTAGATTTAATTGGAGATAAACAATATACCAATGCAGACGAATGGATTGATGCTATAAAAGATTGTGATCATTCTTTTTCTAATGTTACCAAATGGGTGAGTTGTTTTGCATTGGCTGTTAACGAAGAAAATGCTGCTTTTGGTAGAATTGTAACTGCTCCAACTAATGGTGCTGCAGGAGTAATACCAGCTGTACTGTTATATATGTTGTGTTTTTGCGACAAGCCCGAAACGATGATAAAAGAATTTATTATGGTTGCTGGAGAGATAGGTTCATTATTTAAAAAAGGTTCTACAATATCTGCTGCTTTAGGTGGTTGTCAGGCAGAAATTGGAGTATCTTCAGCTATGGCAGCCGCAGGGTTAACGCATTGTATGGGTGGTAGCTCTAAACAAATTTTACAAGCTGCAGAAATAGCAATGGAGCATCATTTAGGTTTAACTTGTGATCCAATAATGGGATTAGTTCAAGTTCCATGCATTGAAAGAAATACAATGGGAGCAATGAAAGCCATTACAGCTTCTCAAATTGCTTTGGCAGGAAATCCTGAGTTAGCTAAAGTTACTTTAGACCAGGTAATTAAAACAATGAAAGAAACTGCTCTTGAAATGAGTGATAAATTCAAAGAAACCTCAGAAGGTGGTTTAGCTGTAAATATTTCTGTTGCTGTACCTGAGTGTTAAATTCTTATTTCCACTTAGTTTCTCGCCATTCTTTTTGTTGGGCTGGTGTTAAAAAAGTCCAAGCAACAATTCTACTCGTTTTATTTCCTTGTCCCATAGCAATAGTTTTAATATCTACAGCTTCTTCGTTTTCTAATGTTTTATAAATGCTCTTTAGGTTACTTTGTTTAGAAACTAAAGAAGTAAACCAAAAACAAGAATTTCCAAATTTCTTACTTTCCCTAACCATATTTCTTACAAATCGGTTTTCTCCACCATCACACCATAATTCATTATGCTGACCACTAAAATTCTTAACTAGTTCTTGATTTTTCCTTCCTTTTAGATTGTTGATTTTCCGTTGTGTTCCTGCATCTGCCTCTTCAGCTGAAGAGTGGAAGGGTGGATTGCAAATGGTAATATCTATTTGTTCATCTTTAGCTATTATTCCATAAAAGAAATCTTTAGAGTTAGCTTGATGTTTTAATTCGATATTGTTTTTTAAGGTTGAGTTATTACTAACTATATTTTTGGCATTTGTTATTGCTTTTTTATCAATATCTGCACCAATAAAAGACCAATTATATTCAGCAGTTCCAATAATTGGATATATACAGTTAGCACCAACACCTACATCTAAACAAGTTACTTTTTTACCTGTAGGAATTTTCCCATAATTACTTTCGCTCAACAATTGTGCTGCATAATGAATGTAATCAGCTCGTCCAGGAATAGGAGGGCAGAGGTAGTTTTCTGGAATATCCCAAAATTCAATATTATAAAAATGTTTGAGTAAGGCTGTGTTGAGATATTTTACAGCTGTAGGATTAAAAAAATCAATAGACTCATTTCCATATTCATTTAGTTTAACAAACGGAGCCAATTCATTACAACTCTTAATTAATTCTTTAAGGTTATACCTGCCTTGGTGTTTATTGTTTGGATGTAAATTGGCTTTATCCTGTGTTTTATTTTTCTTCACTTCTTTATCCTAATAAGTTACAATATCTGAAACACGAATTAAATTCATGTCAATTTCAGATTTTAATTTAATGGCTTTGTTTAAAGGAGTTAGGGTTATTTCATCTTTAACCAATCCGACCATTACATTTGTTTTACCTGCTAACAAACTCTCAACAGCTTTAACTCCCATTCGGCTAGCCAAAACCCTATCGAAACAAGAGGGAGAGCCACCTCTTTGCATATGTCCTAAAACGGAAACTCTGACTTCATATTCGGGTAAATTTTCTTCCACGTAATCTTTTAATTCAAAAACGTTTTTTCCAGTTTTATCCCCTTCAGAAACCACAACTATACTAGATGTTTTTCCTGATTGCTTACTTCTTTTTAATGATTCTAATAATCTATCTAGCCCTAAATCTTCTTCAGGAATTAGTATTTCTTCTGCACCAGCTCCAATTCCCGTATTTAAGGCAATATGACCCGCATCTCTTCCCATTACTTCAACAAAAAACAATCTGTTATGAGAACTCGCTGTATCTCTAATTTTATCAATAACCTCTACAACAGTATTTAAAGCGGTATCAAACCCTAAAGTATAAGTGGTGCCGTAAATATCATTGTCTATTGTACCGGGTATTCCAATTACAGGAAAATCAAATTCTTGATTAAAAGTTAATGCTCCACAAAAAGAACCATCACCCCCAATAACTACTAAAGCATCAACACCTTCTTTTGTTAGATTGAAATAAGCTTTTTCTCTTCCTTCAGCAGTTCTAAAATCATCCGATCTGCTTGATCTTAAAATTGTTCCTCCCTTATTCACTATTCCCTTTACACTTCTTGCATCAAATGTTTTAAAATCTCCTTCAACCAAACCTTGATATCCTCTATATATTCCTGTAGCTTGAATTTTGTGAAAAGAACAAGTTCTAACCACAGCTCTTATTGCGGCATTCATTCCAGGAGCATCACCACCAGAAGTTAATACAGCTATTTTTTTGATTTTTGTTGTCATAAAATATATGCTTAATAGAACTTTAAAGTTACCTAAATACTAAGATAAAGGATTGATTACTTTATAAAATTGTATCCAACACCTCCAATAAACGAAAATGAAGAATGCCACAGAGAAGCTTCACCATCAACAATAGGAACATTAGCATGTGAAGTGTTAAATTTTGCTTCTACATTAAAACAAAACCTTTCACTTATGTTAAATCGTTTGGCTAAAGCTAAATTTAAAACAGGACCAGTTAAATAATACCCCATATTGTTAAAAGATTGTTCTTGGTCGAATTCTTTACCGCGCACCATATTTTCTGCATGAGCCAATATAATTCCAGAACCAATGCTTACAATAAAATCATTCTCATTTAAAATATTTACTTTAAAAGCTCTGCTTAACATTATTAAGTTGTAACCGTGAGTAATACTAAAGTATTGTACTTCTTTAGGAGGATTTTCTAGATACAATTTTTGATGCATCATTTCTAATTGCCATCCTTTATCGTTTTTCCATTTGCTAAAACGATATACATAAAAGTAAGGCTGTTTAAAAGGCTCAGAATAATATTTAGCTTTAAAGTTTAAATCAGAATGACCTTGCTGTTTTATAGTAATAGGATGAACAAGATTTATTGGAAACCCAAGATTAGCTTCTAATGACCATTCGCTTTTTTCTTGTGAAAAGGAATTAATACTGACAAGGAATATTGTTGTTATGAATAATGATTTTATCACTATTCAAAAATAAAGAATTAATTATTTTTTGAGTTGTTTGCTAAATACAAGAGAGAATAATTTTGCCAACTTCTTTTATTTCTACATGAGTAATAGAAAGGGGAGGAGAAAGTCTAAATGCAGTGGGAGTTGATAAAAACCAAAAACCAATAACCCCTTTTTCTAAACATTTTGCAACCACTTGTCCAACTAATTCTTCATCACCTAAATCAACAGCAAAAAACAAACCTGCTCTACGTATTTCTTTTATTTTGTTAGATTGATTTAAAATATCTTCTAAAAGTTGTCCTTTTTCATTTGCAGTAGCAATCCAGTTTTCTTCTTTTAATACATTAATACAAGCGTTTGCAGCTGCGCAATTAACAGGGTGCCCACCAAATGTAGTAATATGCCCAAGCATTGGATTATGCGTTAAGCTGTGCATAATTTCTTGTGAAGAAATAAATGCTCCTATTGGCATTCCGCCACCTAAAGCTTTTCCTAAAGTTAATATGTCAGGAATTACGTTGTAATGTTCAAAAGCAAACATTTTGCCCGTTCGCCCCATACCAACTTGAACTTCATCAAAAATTAATAAGGTTCCAGTATCAGTACATTTTTCTCTTAAAGCAGTAATAAACTCTTGAGTTGGTTTAATCAAACCAGCATCTCCTTGTATGGTTTCAATAATTACACAAGCTACTTGGTCTGTGATAATATTTAAAGACTCAATATTGTTAAACTCGATAAACTTTACTTGAGGTAATAAAGGTTTAAAACTCGATTGTTTTATTTCATTTCCTGTAACACTTAACGAACCGTGTGTACTTCCGTGATATGAATTCTTACATGCAACAACTTCTTGTCTTCCAGTATAGCGCTTAGCCATTTTAATGGCTGCTTCATTGGCTTCTGTTCCTGAATTAACAATGTATGAAGTACTTAATGTTTCTGGTAGGATAGCCGCTAAATTTTCTGCTAATGATAATTGAGCATCTTGAATGTATTCACCATACACCATAACATGCAGATGTTTATCTAATTGTTCTTGTATAGCTGCAATAACTTTTGAATGTCTGTGGCCAATATTGTTAACTGCAACACCCGCAATCATATCAGTATATCTTTTGCCAGATTTATCCCAAATGTAAATACCTTCAGCTTTTGCAACATCAATTAAATAAGGACTTTGATTGGTTTGCCCTTGTAGGTTTAAAAAGGTATCTTTTCTATTTTGTTTCATTTTCTTTTTTGTCATACTGAGCTTATAGAAGTATTGTCAAAAAAATATTGTTTAAACCCTTCGACTAGCTCAGGGTGACAATATTTTCCACACTCCATGCTTCTGCTTTTTCAATAAACAGAGGTTTGGTTTTAGCCCAAACACCATTAAATAAATCAGAATGTCTGTATTTTTCTAAATAGGTTTCATCCTTCCAAACACTATAAGTGAAGTAGATGTTAGAGTTGTTTTTATCATTCAATAATTCCAAGTGTTCAACACCTTCAAAAGCTCTAATCTTTTCTTTAACATCATTAAAGTTATTTAAAAACTCATCCACTTTAGTGGGGTCAAAAGTCATTTTAACAATTCTAATCATAAAATTCTACTCTTATAGTGTCACCTTGGTTAATACCAAATAATTTACTTGCATTTGCTTTGTTTATGGCAATTTCAATATATCCAGTTGAACTGAACATGGCAACTCTTTCTCCTTCAACAACAGCAGAATAGCTGGAGCTTATTTCATCTATTTCATATTCAGCACTTCTAAATAAAATTTTAAAAGGTCTTCCATTACCAAAGTTTTTAAATTGGCTTTCACTAATATTAGTAATTACATTTCCGTAATGATCAATATAAGTGGCAATTCCTTTTATTATGTTGTTATCAGAAACGGCTCTAAACATTGTTCTTACAGATAACTCGTACTTAGCAGTACCTATAACTTCTAATGTTCCTCCACGAGCAATATGACAAGCAGCTTTTACAAAAACATCTTTAGTCGGAAAAGTAACTCTATCAGTATCTTGTGATAAGGTTAGTTCAACAACTTTTTCTGGTGGATTATCAAAAATTAAAGAAAACACACCATTGTCAGCACCAATAAAATAATGTCCATTAGCAAAAAGTGCAACATGAGGAACATTTACATCAGCTTCAGAATTTACACCTAATATATGTACTGTTCCTTCAGGAAAATCTTGATAACAGTTTCTTAAAATAAAAGCTGATTTCTGTAAATCGAAAGCAGGAATTTCATGTGTTATATCAACAATAGTTGCTTCAGGGTAGCCTTTTAAAATAGCACCTTTAACAGAGGCAACGTAGTTATCTACGAGTCCTAAATCTGTTGTTAAAGTAATAACTGCCATTAAAAATAGTTAATAAGTTATATTGGTTTCTCTAAAATATATGTATCTAAATATGGAAATTTAGCGTACAATTTAAGAGAATTCAAAGGTATAAATTTAAAAGAGATTATTTGAGCGAAAAAGTTATAGAAATTTCAGGAGTTAATCCAGTTGAACTATATGGAGTTAACGAAAGTAAATTAGGAGTTATAAGAGGATATTTTCCTAAACTTAAATTAATAGCTAGAGGCGATGTTTTAAAAGCAATTGGTGAAGATGATGCAATTACTCATTTTGAACAAAAAATAGGGCTACTTATTAAACATCTTTCAAAATATAAACAACTAACAGAAAATAATATTGAACGATTAATGGGAGAAAACCAACAAGAAGGGGCTAGTAAAACATTAAAGCATGATGCTGATACTTTAGTTTATGGAAATGGAGGACTAATTGTTAAAGCCAGAACTGCTAATCAACGTAAGTTAGTAAGCGATAGTTTTAATAATGATATGGTTTTTGCCATTGGTCCTGCAGGTACAGGTAAAACTTATACAGCCGTTGCTTTAGCTGTTAGAGCATTGAAAAATAAAGAAGTAAAACGAATTATTTTAACTCGTCCGGCAGTAGAATCAGGAGAAAATTTAGGTTTTTTACCTGGAGATTTAAAAGAAAAACTAGACCCTTATATGCAGCCATTATATGATGGATTAAGAGATATGATACCCGCAGAAAGATTGGCAGAAATGTTAGAAGCAGGAATTATACAGATTGCTCCATTAGCATTTATGAGAGGAAGAACTCTAGATAAATCGTTTGTAATACTAGATGAAGCGCAAAATGCTACTGAAAGCCAATTTAAAATGTTTTTAACCCGTATGGGGAAATCTGCTAAGTTTATTATAACTGGTGATCCTTCGCAAATTGATTTACCCAAAAGACAGCCTTCTGGTTTGGTTCAAGCATTATCTATATTAAAGGATGTTAAAGGTATTTCTATGATAACTTTTGACGAGAATGATGTTATTAGGCATAAATTGGTTAAAGCAATTATAGGTGCGTATAAAAAGGCAGATCAATAGCAAAGTATAGGTTTGTAAATTACCTTAGATTTTTTATATTTGTTCATCATGCATAATTTTAATAATGAGTTTTAAAGTCAATCAACAAAACAATTATACCTTAATTAAGTTTAGTACTGATAAATTGGATGCTATTGTTGCTCCGGATTTAAAAGCAGAACTAGTTATGATTAGTAAAAAAGGTGCTAAAAATATTTTGGTTGATTTAGAAAGTGTTCGTTATTGTGATTCATCAGGATTAAGTGCATTACTTATAGGGCACCGATTATGTAATGATAATAATGGAACCTTTATTATTAGCTCATTACAACCTGCCGTACAAAAACTAATCACAATTTCTCAGCTTAATACAATTTTAACTATTAAGGATTCTATTAAAGATGGAAGTAATACATTATTTGTTGATGAAATTGAACGCAATTTAGGAGCAGACCAGTAGATGTCTAAATTTAGCGTACTCATATTAGGAAATGCTTCAGCATCGCCAACACTAACCAGAAGCAATACCGCACAACTTATTAATATTGATGAACAGTACTATTTAATGGATTGCGGTGAAGGCACGCAAATAAGACTAAGAGAACATAAAGTTAAGCTTCAAAGAATCAATCATATATTTATTAGCCATTTACATGGCGACCATTATTTAGGATTAATTGGGCTATTACAAACCATGCATTTAATGGGGCGTGAGTCAGACTTAACTATATACTGCCCTGGGAATATAAAAGAAATTATTGATATCCACTTAAAAGCATCAGAAAGTCAATTAAGGTATAGTATTAATTATGTAAAATCTAACCACAAAGAATCGGTGATTGTATATGAAAATGATAAAATTGAAGTTTTAACAATTCCTTTAAAACATAGAATTTCCTGCTCAGGGTATTTGTTTAGAGAAAAACCAAAGCAAAGAAGAATTAATCCGAAAGCAATTGGGTTTTATAAAGTACCACGTTACCTTATTAATAAGCTTAAAGAAGGGAAGGATTATGTTTTAGAAACAGGCGAAATCATAAAAAATAGTAAGCTAACATTAGATCCTTTGCCTTCTTTGGCCTATGCTTTTTGTTCTGATACTAAATTTTACGAACCCATTTCGGAGGTAATTCAAGGTGTTGATTTGCTTTATCATGAAGCTACTTTTATTGATGAACACGCTGATAGAGCGAAGAAAACGTTTCATTCAACAGCAAAACAAGCTGGAGAAATGGCTAAGCTATCAAATGCTAAATCACTGATTATCGGTCACTTCTCTAATCGGTACCCAGATTTGAATGTTTTATTAAATGAATCTAAAACAGTTTTTAAAAATACTCAGTTAGCCAAACAAGGAGAAACTTTTTTTGTTGATAAGATGTAGTGATAACATTGTTAATAGCTTGTTAATAACTATTGCGAGCCCTGTTGTAAACGTGTTCTAAATCCCCTAAATTTGGTAGTATATTTATTAACAATTAAAAAATTAAAATTATGAACAAAGGAGAATTAGTAGATGCTATCGCAAAAGATGCAGGATTATCTAAAGTAGATGCTGGAAATGCATTAAACGCATTTGTAAACAATGTAACAGGATCTTTAAAGAAAGGAGATAGCGTTCAATTAATCGGATTCGGAACTTTTTCTATTTCTGCAAGAGCTGCTAGAACTGGAAGAAACCCACAAACTGGAGCTACAATTAAAATTGCTGCTAAAAAAGTTGCTAAATTTAAAGCTGGAAAAGCATTAGCTGATACAGTAAAATAAGTTTAGATATATCTAAAAAGAAAAGTCCTAACGTTTTCGTTAGGACTTTTTTTATGTGTTATGTTTTTTAAATATTTGGCGGAGGGTTCAAATGATCATCTCCACCTTTATAAATAACAGAGAAGATAAACAGTATAATTGCTGAAGCAATAAAAATCACGAAAATAGAGTAGAGCGATTTCCATGCTATATTTTTAACATCAATAATTTCCCAAATTCCTAAAATTGCAAGTGTTGTAAAAAACAGGGTTAAAAGTGCTAATAGTATTGATATTCCTTTTCTAAACATAATTTTAGTTTTAATGGTTCAATCAAATGTAGGGATTATTGATTAATAAGCCTTTAATCAATCTGTTAAGGTTTGTTAAA
>JBMYXB010000099.1:0-8946 GCA_049608005.1 Vicingaceae bacterium | reverse complement strand
TCTTCTTCTTCTTCTGCTGCTGCTGCTGCTGCTTTTTTTGCTGCTTCTGCTGCCGCCTTTTCTTTAGTTATTCGTTCTTCTTCTAATTTCCTTGCTTCATTATCCTTATTTAATGGTACTTCAGAAACACTACTTACATTTTCTGATAAGTTTTCTGAATTAAAGTCATTAACAGAATCATCTTGTTCTACATTTAACACTCTAGTTATTTCACTCACTAGCATGCTATCAGAATATGGTTTAGGAACATATCCATTCATCCCAGCTTCTAAACACTTTTCTTTTTCGTTTACTGTTGTATCTGCAGTACATGCAATTATTGGAATATTTTTTTGAAGCTCATTTCTTATTATTTGAGTGGCTTCTTTACCGTTAATTTTTGGTAATTGAAGATCCATTAAAACAACATCATAGTGTTTTGTTTTTAATGCCTCAATACATCTTTCACCACTACCTACTAGATCTACAATTGCACCATGTCTTAATAGAAGTTCTCGAACTAATTTTTGATTTAATATATTATCCTCTCCTATTAATATTTTGATATTTCTTAATAGATTATTCCCGTTCTCATTTATTTCTAAAGAAAGTTCGTCAGAGGTTTTTTCTAAAGTAAGTGTATAAGGAATTTTAACAATAAACTCTGAACCTTTACCTAATTCACTATCTATAGTAATTTCAGCTTTATGTATATCAGACAGTGTTTTTACAATACTTAATCCTAATCCAGAACCACCATAAGTTTTTTCCAACTCTCCAGATACTTGTTCAAAACGATTAAATATAACAGCTAATTTTTCTTTTGAAATTCCAATACCTGTATCTTTAACACTAAAAGTAATTAGAACATTATTTTCGTCAGTTTCTTCAGAAATTATTTTAAATTCAACATTACCTTTATCAGTAAATTTAACTGCATTATTTAATAAATTAATTAAAATTTGAGTTAATCTAACAGCATCACCTATAACTGTTTTAGGTAAATCCTGATCTATACTTGTAATAAATTTTAAATGTTTCGTTTTAAATTTTGGAGCTGCTAACTTAATTACTAAAGACAATACTTCTCTAATAGAAATTGGTTGCTGTTCTAACTCTATTTTACCTGCATCAATTTTTGCAAAATCTAATATATCATTTACAACAACTAATAAATTTTGAGAAGCTAAATTAATTGTATCTACATACTCTTTTTGTTCCTTATTTAGTGCTGTTTTTTGTAGTAAATCCGAAAACCCAAGAATTGCGTTCAAAGGGGTTCTTATTTCATGGCTGGTATTTGCTAAAAAAATATCTTTAAACTCTATACTCTGTTTTAGTTGTTGGTTGTTTTTAATAAAGTCAGTAATATTATGTGCTACAGCAAAAAGCTCTCCTGTTCTCTGATCAGGAGTTGACACCCATTTCATCCAAACATACTCTCCACTTTTGGTTCGGTATCTATTTATAAATGATGTTGTTGGTATTCCATCTTTTAATTTTTCTACTTCCTTTATTGTTGAGTTAACGTCATCTGGATGAACAAAATCTAAAAATGGTTTGGAAATCATTTCCTCTACCGTCCAACCAAGTGTTTCAGAAAAAGCAGGGTTTACTAATGTAAAATAACCATCCACATTAGCTATACATAACAAATCTAAGGATAAATCAAAAAACTTTTTGTAACGCTTATAATTTTCATCTAAATTATTTTCTTTTTTATCTTTCATTATTACACTTTTATCTAGTAAAAATACAAAACACAAAGTAAAATAACAAAACCTAAGTTTTTTTCTTATAGAATAAATTTTTCTTACATTTTATCCGGAACATTTACTCCTAGCAATAACATTGCAGATTTTACTATTACTCCAATTTGTTCAGACAAACATAATCTGAAAGCTGCATTTTGTTTATTCTCTTCTTTTAAAATAGAAACAGTTTGATAAAAATTATTAAACTCTTTAACTAAATCGTAAATATAATTGGCAATTATTGCAGGGCTATAAGCCACTCCAGCCTCTTTTATTACAGAAGGATAATTGTTCATCAATTTAATAAGCTCTTGTTCTTTCGCATTTATTTCAACATTCTCATATTTTTTAGAAAAACCTAATTCATCAGCTTTCTTTAACAATGATTGTATTCTTGCATGAGCATATTGTATAAAAGGCCCAGTATTACCGTTCAAATCAATCGATTCTGCTGGGTTAAATACCATTCCTTTTTTAGGATCTACTTTTAATAAAAAATATTTTAAACCTCCTAAGCCAATAGTTGCATATAACTCTTCTCTTTCTGTTTCATTCATCCCATCTAAATGACCTCTTTCTTGTGTCATTTCTTTGGCATCTGCAACAATCATTTCCATTAAATCATCAGCATCCACAACCGTTCCTTCGCGCGATTTCATTTTACCCTCAGGTAATTCTATCATTCCATAAGATAAATGATAACACCCTTCTGCCCATTTATACCCTAACTTTTCTAAAATGGTAAACAACACCTTAAAATGATGCTCTTGTTCGTTACCAACTGTATAAATTAAACCACTTAAATCAGTATGTTTTTTGTAACGTTCAATCGCTGTTCCAATATCTTGCGTCATGTAAACCGAAGTTCCATCTCTTCTCAATAATATTTTATCATCTAATTTAGTGTGTGATAAATCTGCCCAAACAGAACCATCTTCTTTTTGATAAAATTCTTTTTTAGCTAATCCTTCTTCAACAACATCTTTTCCTAAAATATAAGTATCAGATTCATAATACAACTCATCAAAATCAACACCCATAGTTTTAAACGAAACATCAAATCCATCGTAAACCCAAGTGTTCATTTTTTGCCATAAAGCTCTTATTTCTACATCTCCCTCTTCCCATTTTAACAACATTGCTTGGGCTTCTTTAAAAATAGGAGCTTCTTTTTCAGCCTCCGCTTTTTCCATCCCTTTTTCAATCAACTCAGCAATTTCAGCTTTATAGGCTTTATCAAATCTCACATAATATTTACCTACTAAATGATCTCCTTTTAAACCTGAACTTTCAGGAGTTTCTCCTGCCCCAAACTTTTGCCAAGCAATCATACTTTTACAAATATGAATTCCTCTATCGTTTATAATTTGAGTTTTAACAACTTTATGTCCGTTAGCCTTTAAAATATTGGCTACAGAATAGCCTAAAAAGTTATTTCTTAAATGCCCTAAATGCAAAGGTTTATTTGTGTTTGGAGAACAATATTCAACCATTACCGTTTTACCCGAATCAGTTGAATATCCGTAATTTTTAGTAGTTGTAATTTGATTAAAAATATCCAACCAATAATCTGCCGAAATAGAAAAGTTTAAGAACCCTTTTACCACATTAAAGGCTTCAATTTCATTAGTGTTTTCTTGAATATAAACGCCTAAATCCTCAGCAGTTTGTTCTGGTCCTTTTTTAGATGCTTTTAAAAATGGAAAAACTACAACTGTTAAATCTCCATCAAAATCTTTTCTTGTTTGCTGTATTTGAACCTGTTTTTCAACAACATCTGCATCATACAAATGTTTTAACCCTTCAACTACTTTATTAATTAGTATTTTTTCCATTACATTCATTATCCGTCATTGTGAGGAACGAAGCAATCTTTTTGTTATAAGATTGCTTCGTTCCTCGCAATGACGAGTTTTATTTTATAATTACTTTTTCTATTGTTTTGGTAAAGTCATTTAACACATCAAAAGCAGTTTCTGCCATCACATTTCCTTTATCATCTAAACAAGGATTAACCTCTACCACTTCTACACAAGCAACTTTACCGCTTTCAATTACTTTATTAATGATTTCTTTAATTTCATCTTGATCAAAACCTTTAGAAACTGGAGTACCAGTACCTTTAGAAATTAAATCACAATCCATACTATCCACATCAAAAGAAATGTAAATTAAATCACAATCTTTTAATTTTTCTAAAGTTTCAGTCATACAGACAGCCATTCCTCTGTACCTTACCTCATCAACCCTGTAATTTTTAATGTTATTTTTTTCAATAGCATATTCTTCAGGCTCTTCAGTATCTCTTACCCCAAAATAAACCACATCGCTGTGCAAAACTTTAGGAGCAATTCCTCCAATATTTTTTAAACCTTCCCAAGCATTATCAGTTTCTGGTTGTAAACCGTTTATTTTTCTATCTAAATTATCATCAGCCAAAGCTGCAGCCAAAGGCATACCGTGCACATTTCCTGATGGTGTTGTGTAAGGAGAATGAATATCTGCATGAGCATCAATCCAAACAACCCCTAACCTTTTTTCTGGAAAAGCAGTTTTAATTCCACTAATTGTGCCTAAGGCCGAAGAATGATCTCCAGACAATACTAATGGGAAGTTATTTTCTGATAAAGACAATTTTACCGCTTCAGACAAGCGTGTACAAACTGTTAAAACTTTATTAATTCGTTTTGCAAACGGAGCTTTTTGTTTTTCGTAAACTACTTCATTTTCAGTTTCTACATCACAATAAGTATAACGATTAAAGTAATCGCTACCACAATTTATCGCTGCAATTTCAATAGCATCAATACCTAAATCCGACCCACGTGTACCAGCACCTATGTCTGATCTATTTTTAATTATTTTAATATTATCCATAGCTTAAATTATAAGGGAACGAAGTTATTGAAAATGAATTACAATATCAACGGATAATAAAAATCAAACCATTAAATTATTTTACCTCAAATTACTTTACATACGAGTGTTACTTTAAAAATTATGATATATTTGTGATTAAGCTAAATTATATTTTTGAATAAAGCATTTTACATTTTAATTACTATTGCCCTACTCACCTTTATTGGATGTGGCAAAAAGCCTTCTGGTAAATCTGAAGGAGTAATTTCTTTTAAAGTTTCTTACCCTAAAATGGATAAAAAAAACTTTATGTTAGATTTTATGCCTCAAAAAATGAAATTAAAATTTAAAGATGACAAATATAAAACCTCTTTAGCTGCGGGTATGGGCATGTTTAAAATGCACTTTATTATTAATCCTCAAGATGAAGAGTTTAGCCAATTAGTAAAACTAATAGATAAAAAGTATGCACTTACACTTAATGGTGATGATATTTTAGAATCTACAAGCAAACTACCTAATTACTCTGTTGAACACACTGGAGAAACAAAAAAAATACTGAACTACGTTTGCGAAAAAGCAATTATTACTGTTGGTAATGATAAAAATGATGCTTTTACTGTTTATTACACCGATAAAATTGAAATTGAAAACCCAAACGCAGGAACTCAGTTTAAAGATATTGATGGTGTTTTATTAGAATATCAATATGAAAAATATGGTATTTGTATGAAGTTTGTAGCTCAAGATATTCAGTTTTCTCCTGTTGACGATAGTGAATTTGAGATTAACAAAGAGTATAATTCAATTTCTGAAGCAGAAATGAATAAAGAAATGCAAGAAATTTTTGATAGCTTTAAATAGATTCTTCATTTATTACCTCCCTTTTTTTAGTTATGGTTATTCACAATCAATTGTTATTTAGTAGCAATTAATAATTCTTTACCAGCGTTACTTATTAATACATTTGAGTTAACTGTAACAGATTGATTAATAATGGGAAGGAACAAATATAAATCAGATAAAAAACCAGACAAACCTAAAACTAAAAAGGCTAAACTTAAAATAACTAATCCTTTTTCTAAAATTAGCACCTTTATTGTAACTAAAGTTAGTGATGAAAAACTTACTAAATCTGTAGGCTTGTTTTTGCTTGCATTTTCTGCTTTTTTACTCTTGGCGTTTTCTTCTTTTTTATTTACTTGGAAAATAGATCAAAACATTATTAACAACCACTGGAACGACCCCAGCATAAAAGTAGAAAACTGGCTAGGGAAATTAGGTGCTTACACTTCTCATCAATTTATATTTAATGGCTTTGGTGTAGCCTCCTTTTTGTTTGTTTTTTTAGCTTTTATTTTAGGATTTAGAATCTTATTTAAATCTAACCTTTTACCCTTAAAAAAATCTTTCAAGTACGCCATTTTTTCAATTATTTGGCTTTCTGTTGCTTTAAATTATTTATTGCCTTCTTCACCAATTTTAGGTGGTGCTTTTGGTTTTCAAACAAATGTTTGGTTAGGAAGTATTATTGGCAGTATTGGAGTTTTGCTATTTTTAGTTTTATCTGGATTAATATTTTTAGTTTTTAATTTTAATATTTCTTTTAACTTTTTACCCGCTAAAAAAACACAGCAAAACGAAGATAACTTACCTAAAGACGAACCAAAACTAACTGAAAATCAAAATATTGTAAGCGATGTTACTGGTTTTGAATATGAATCATCATCAAACAAAGAAAGTATTAAAGAAAAAGATGAAGCGGAACCTGATTTAGATATTAAACTAAAAGAAGATACCGCAGATTCAGCCCCTAACATTCCTTTAGCAGTAGATAATCAATCAGAAAAACCCGCAGTTGAACTAACAACTAACTTTACACCTACGCCAGCAAAAAACGATGAGGAAGAGGTTGAGTTTTCTATTGAAGAACCTGCTGTTAAAGAAGAGGTTTTAAGTGATAGAGAAATTAATAGCAAAGCAAAAGAGTTTGGCGAATATGACCCCACTTTAGATTTATCATCTTACCGTTTTCCGCCAATAGATTTATTAAAAGATTTTGGTGATACTCAAAAAAGAGTTAGTACTGAGGAGTTAGAAGCGAATAAAAATAGAATTTTAGAAACTCTTGCTAACTACAAAATTAAAATAGCTAGCATTAAAGCCACTGTTGGGCCAACTGTTACGTTGTATGAAATTGTTCCTGAAGCAGGAATTAGAATTTCTAAAATTAAAAACTTAGAAGATGATATTGCTTTAAGTTTAGCGGCTTTAGGTATTCGTATTATTGCTCCAATCCCTGGCAAAGGTACGGTTGGTATTGAAGTTCCTAATCAGGATCCAGAAATTGTTTCTATGAAAACAGTTGTTGCTTCTGATAAATTTCAGAATGCTAAAATGGAATTGCCTGTTGTTTTAGGAAAAACAATTACCAACGAAACTTATGTTTTTGATTTAGCAAAAATGCCTCACTTATTAATGGCTGGTGCAACCGGACAAGGAAAATCGGTAGGTTTAAATGCCGTTTTAACTTCTCTGTTGTATAAAAAACACCCTTCGCAATTAAAATTTGTTTTGGTTGATCCTAAAAAGGTTGAGCTAACACTTTACAATAAAATTGAGCGACATTATTTAGCCAAATTACCCGATACTGAGGATGCTATTATTACTGATAATGACAAAGTAATTAATACCTTAAACTCGCTTTGTATTGAAATGGATCAGCGTTATGAGCTATTAAAAACCGCTATGGTTAGAAATATAGTTGAATACAACGCTAAATTTATTGCACGAAAACTAAATCCTGAAAACGGACATAAATTTTTACCTTATGTGGTGTTGGTTATTGATGAGTTTGCTGATTTAATTATGACTGCTGGTAAAGAAGTTGAAACGCCTATTGCACGTTTAGCTCAATTGGCTAGAGCCATTGGAATTCATTTAATCATTGCAACTCAACGACCTTCAGCAAATATTATTACAGGTATTATTAAAGCCAACTTCCCTGGTAGATTAGCCTTTAGAGTAACTTCAGGAATTGATTCTAGAACAATTTTAGATTCTAGTGGTGCAGACCAATTAATTGGTAGAGGAGATATGTTAATATCACAAGGAAACGATTTAGTTCGTGTACAATGTGCCTTTGTTGACACTCCAGAAGTAGAAGCTATTTGTGATTTTATTGGAGAACAAAGAGGTTATCCAGAAGTATTTACTTTACCTGAATATGTTGGAGAATCTGCTACAGGAGGATCGGGAGAGTTTGATGGATCTGACAGAGATGCTTTATTTGATGATGCTGCAAGAATGTTAGTTACACACCAACAAGGTTCTGCATCTTTGTTACAACGAAAAATGAAAATTGGTTACAATAGGGCTGGTAGATTAATAGATCAAATGGAAGAGGCTGGAATAATTGGACCTTCGGAAGGTAGTAAAGCAAGGCAAGTATTAATAACAGATATTGAAACTTTGGAACGGTTATTGGAAGCCCTACCGCAATAATTAAATTTAATCAAAATAAGATGAAAAAAATATTTATCACAACACTATCAGTACTAATAAGTTTAGGAAGTTTTGCTCAAGAAGTTGATGCTAAAGCTAAAGGAATTTTAGACCAATTAAGCACTAAAACAAAAGCCTATAAAACTATTAAAGCTGACTTTAAATTTACAATAAGTAATAAAGCTGAAAACATTAACGAAACGCAATCTGGTAAAATCCAAATTAAAGGAGATAAATACTTTTTATCTATTGCTGGGCAAGATATTATGTCTGATGGCAAATCGGTTTATACTGTACTTAAAGATGCCGAAGAGGTTCAAATTAACAGTATTGCTGATGATGAGGATGAAGATGCAATTAGTCCAACATCTATTTTTACACTTTATGAAACTGGCTTTAAGTATAAATATTTAAAAGAAGAAAAAGGTGAACACATCATTAACCTTTATCCAAAACAAGCAGACGAAAAAGATTTTCATAGAATAGCACTTTACATAAACAAAGTTAAAAATCAAATTAGCAGGGTTAAAATTTTTGGGAAAGATGGTGCAATTACAACTTATAACATTTCTGCTTTTACTGCTAATAGCAATATAGCAGATACAAAATTTACTTTTAATAAAGCAAACCATCCAAATTACGAAGTTGTTGATTTAAGAGATTAGAACAGGTAATAAACTAAAATGCCTCCAATATAATCGGAGGCAATTTTATAAGAAAAAGGTAACGTTTTCAGCCCTTTAGGGCATCCAACTATAATAAAGACGAAGCAACGATAAAAAGGTTGCCTCTTTCTATTAAATATTATTTTTTTTCGATAAAATAACTCTTTGGCAATGTTATTTTATCA
>JBMYXB010000098.1:0-9058 GCA_049608005.1 Vicingaceae bacterium | reverse complement strand
AACAGTTGAAAATTTTATTTTTGATTGGATCAAAATAAAGGGAAGCTTACAGAATGATGAGCGAATGACAAAGCAATCTTATTTTTTTGGGATGAGTTTGTTTTTATTTTTTATAGAATTCACAAAAAACAAAGTGCCACAAAAAAAGCGAGATGAATACTCATCTCGCTTTTTTTAACTGATTATTTTAAATTATTTATCAAGGTAAACACCCCTCTGCTTTAAAACCAAACCTACTTATGTAGGTTTTCCTCTTAATATCAAACCCCTCAAGGGGAGAATACACTACTGAAAATAGTCCTTCATTCTGTCAAAGAAACCTTTGTCAGAACTTTTTGGGTTTGGTTTAAAGTTTTCTGAATCTCTTAATTTTTCTAAGGTTTTTTTCTCGTCTTTAGATAAATCTTGAGGAGTCCAAACGTTAACATAAATAAGGAAATCTCCTTTTCCGTAACCTTGTATGTTTGGTATTCCTTTTCCTTTTAAACGCAATACTTTACCACTTTGTGTTCCAGCATCAATTTTAATTTTTACTTTTCCTGTGATGGTTGGAATCTCTATAGAAGTTCCTATTGCAGCATCAGCAAAATTTAAGTATAAATCATATAAAAGATTTGTTCCATCACGTTTAATTGTATCATGAGGAATTTCTTCTATCAATACGATTAAATCTCCAGCCACACCACCTTTCGGGCCAGCATTACCTTTTCCAGAAACAGAAAGTTGCATGCCATCTTCAACTCCACCAGGAATATCAATAGTAATTACATCTTCTTTTTTTATTAAACCATCAGCATTTGCTCCAGCAGGTTTTTGGTCAATCATTTTCCCATCACCACCACAAGTAGGGCAAGGAGATGCAGTTTGCATCTGGCCTAATATTGTATTGGCAATTCTAGTAATCTGTCCAGACCCCTTACAGTTATCACAAGCTTTAGTGGTAACACCTTCGGCATTTACTAATTTGGTTACCTTAATTTTTTTCTCAACACCATTGGTAATGTCTTCTAAAGTCATTTTTACACGAACTCTAAGGTTGCTTCCTTTACGTACACGTTGTCTTCTTCCGCCTCCGCCTCCAAATCCACCGAAGCCTCCACCGCCCCCGCCAAAAATGTCACCAAATTGAGAGAAAATGTCATCCATGTTCATTCCGCCACCACCGAAACCTCCGCCACCAGCAGCACCGCCCATTCCGGCATGTCCGTATTGATCGTAGCGTTGTTTCTTCTCAGCATTACTCAAAACTTCGTAAGCCTCAGCAGCTTCTTTAAACTTCTCTTCGGCTGCAGCATCATCAGGGTTTTTATCCGGATGAAATTGAACTGCCTTTTTACGGTAAGCTTTTTTTATTTCTGCCTCAGATGCACTTTTAGAAACACCTAATACCTCGTAATAATCTCTTTTGCTCATTTATTTTTTAGTCTTAAAGTTTTTAAAGTCTTAAAGCTAAAAGTTAGAATATGACTTTCTAACTTTATTGACTTTAGACTTTCTGACTCCATTATTGCCCTATAACTACTTTGCTAAATCGGATTACTTTTCCGTTTAATTCATACCCTTTCTCCACAACATCTAATACTTTTCCTTTTTCTTTTTTAGATGGAGCAGGAATTTGAGTAATCGCTTCATGAAATTCTACATTAAAATCTTCTCCTATTGGAGATGGAACAGCTTCTAAACCTTTTGTTTTTAATATGTTAGTGATTTTATCTTGAATTAATTTAATTCCGTCTTTTATGCTTTGTGCATCATCGTTGTCTTCATTTGCTTTTTCAGCTCTTTCTAAATCGTCAAGAATTGGTAAAATGGCAGAGATGATTCCTTCACCTGCAGTTTTATATAATTCTACCTTTTCTTTTTGAGTTCTTTTCCTAAAATTGTCAAATTCAGAATACAATCTTAAATACTTATCTGTAGCTTCTTTAACTTGAACTTCAAGCTCTTCTTCTTTCGATAATTCAACAACAACTTCTTCTTGAGTCTCTTCCTGAACATCTTCAGTTTGTTGAGTTTCTACATTTTCTATTTCTTCTTCTTGTATGTTATCTTCCTTACTCATAATAATATGATTTTTTTATTCTCGAAAAATGAGTTGGCAAAAATACTACCATTCAATCAATTAAAGTCATTATGACAGTTATTTTCTAAATCGTTAAAATTAAAACGTAAAAAAGGCAGAAGAATGAGCTCTTCTGCCTTGTAAAAATCAAAATGATTGATGTTTTATTTCAAGTGTTTTTCTAGTTCAGCTTCTAAAGCAGCACCCCTTAAATTTTTGGCTAAAATATTTCCTTTACCATCTATTAAGTAGTTGGTGGGTATAGAATTTATTCCGTAAAGTTTAGAACCTTCAGAACTCCACCCTTTTAAATCGCTAACATGAAAATCCCAAGTTAAATTATCTTTGATAATTGCAGCTTTCCATTTGTCAGCACTTTTATCTAAAGAATAACTAAAAACAGTAAATCCTTTTCCATTAACAAATTTTTTGTCTTTATAATGTTCGTAAGCTTTAACTACTACAGGGTTTTCTCTTCTGCATGGTCCGCACCAAGAAGCCCAAAAATCAATTAATACTACTTTTCCTTTTAAAGAAGAAAGCTTCATCTCTTTTCCTTCAGGATTATTAAATGCTAATTCTGGAGCTTTTGTTCCAATTCCGAAACCTGCAGGCTTTAGCATAAAACCTGCTGTTACTATAATAATTGCACCCAATAAGATGCTTACTTTAAATTTTTTTATCGTTTCCATAGTTTTTATTTAGAACGTAAAATTATCAAGCATTAAGTCAAAACAATGTAGTTGTACTGACAATAATGTGTTTTATAAACGGGTAATGTCTGCTCCTATTGCATTTAATCGTTCGTCAATATATTGATAACCTCTATCTATTTGTTCAATGTTATTAATGGTACTTTCTCCATCTGCCGAAAGTGCAGCAATTAATAAAGAAACTCCTGCTCTAATATCTGGAGAAGACATGGTTGTTCCTCTTAAACGAGTATCATTATTCATACCAATAACCGTAGCTCTGTGCGGATCACATAAAATAATTTGTGCCCCCATGTCTTTTAGTCTATCAATAAAGAATAAACGGCTGTCAAACATTTTTTGATGTATTAAAACAGTTCCTTTTGCTTGGATAGCTGTTACCAAAACAATGCTTAATAAATCTGGAGTAAATCCTGGCCAAACAGCATCGTAAATTGTTGGTATAGAACCATCAATCATTCTTTTTATCTCATAATTATCTTGAGAAGGGATGTAAATATCATCTCCTTTAATTTCTAGTTGAATACCTAATCTTCTAAATGTATCAGGAATTCTTCCTAACATATCTACTCTACAATTTTTAATGGTAATTTCAGATTGTGTCATTGCAGCCAACCCTATAAAAGAACCAACTTCAATAAAATCAGGTAATAATCTGTGTTCGCAACCACCTAATTCATCAACACCTTCAATGGTTAATAAATTTGAACCTACACCAGTAATTTTTGCTCCCATACTGTTTAGCATAGAACATAATTGCTGTAAGTAAGGCTCGCAAGCCGCATTATAAATAGTAGTTTTTCCTTTGGCTAAAACGGCTGTCATTAAAATGTTAGCTGTTCCTGTTACAGAAGGCTCATCTAATAAAATGTATTGTCCTGCAAGGTTTTTTGCTTCTAAAGAATAAAAACAAGTGTTTGGATCATAGGTATAAGTTGCGCCTAATTTTGTAAAGCCTAAAAAGTGGGTATCTAATGGTCTTGCTCCAATTTTATCACCACCAGGTTTTGGCATGTAAGCTTTTTTAAACCGTGCCAATAAAGGACCAACAATCATAATGGAGCCTCTTAAAGATTCTGCTCTAACTTTAAAATCTTCAGAGTTTAAATAGTCAATGTTTACATTGTTGGCTTGGAAATGAACAGTACCGTTTCCTTCTCTTTCTATCTGAACACCAAGAGCTTCTAGTAAATCGATTAAGAAATTTACATCTCTAATAAAAGGGAGGTTGGTAAGTGTTACTTTTTCTGAAGTTAATAAAACAGCACAAACAACTTGTAATGCTTCGTTTTTTGCTCCTTGTGGAGTTAATTCTCCTTTTAACTTGTTTCCACCTTTTATTTTAAATGTACCCATTAATATCTTCGTTTTTTATAGTTGTTTTGTTTGTGATTGTTGTTTTTTTGATTTTTATGGTTCTTGTTAGAATGATTATTCTTTTTCTTAGTCATTGCCAAAACTTCGTTGGTAGAAATCATTTGAAAACCTTCAGGAGCTTCAAGTTGATCTTTAGAAATCGCTTTTAAGTCGGTAATAATTTGGTTGTCTTCAACTGAATTTTGATTAAAAGTAAGGTAGGTTTTCTTCATTAAATTAAGAATAACTCCTGTTAATGCTTTTTGCTCATCTTTATCTTCAAGTGCAATTGCAGTATCAATTAAAGTTTTAACCGATTTACCATAATGCTTAAATCTATTTTCAGTTTTAGGGTATGCCATTACTTCAGGTTTCTCAAAAAGTACTGTTTTGTCTGGCAAAGGGTAAGGAGAATCTACATCTAATTTAAAATCAGAAATAATAAATAAATGATCCCACAATTTATGTTTAAAATCAGCAATATCTCTAAGGTGTGGTTGTAATTGACCCATAACACTTATAATGGCATGAGCAATTGTATTTCGTTCTTCTTTATCTTCAACTGATATGGCATGTTCAACCATTTTCTGAACATTTCTTCCGTATTCAGGAATTACCATTTCTGGTCTATTGGTGTTGTAATCGTAATCTTCTATATTTTCCATCTAATCCGTTCTGTTATAACAATTTCAAAAGTAGTTTTTTATAGGTGTTTTTCGTGTTTAATTAACCCAAAAACTTCAATTTCTTTTTTTGAGGGCTTTATTCTATAGACAATTGTATAACCTTTAAAAACCAAATCGCGAATATTATCATTATAGAAATAGATAGATTTTCGATGTTGGTAGGGCATTTGGGCTAAATTGCTAATCAATTTTAATACATCTTTTTTAAATTTTCTTGCAGCTGAAGTTTTGTCTTTCGCAATAAACTCAACTTGTAAGGTAAGTTTTGTAGAAAATTCTTTAAGAATTTTAATTTTCATATTTTCTAATGCTATTTTCTAATTCTTCATTAAGGTTATCTACTGAAAGAAAAGAAGCATTTTTATTATCAATATCGTTAAGTGTGTTTTGTAGGTATGATTGTACAGATAAAAAATCTTGCGTTTCAGTAATTATTTCAAGTTCATCAGTCTTAAACTTGCTGAGTAGCCACATTAGTTTATCGTAAATTTTATCATTTATTCGTAGTCGAACAGTCTGCATATTAGGGTGTTTTTCTCAAAAATAAGCAATTATTTGATTATTGTCAATTTAGCAAATTTTAATAATAATTGCTTGTTCCCTATGTTTTGGAAATTAATTGTAGCCTTACCATTGTCTAAATTTTCAATTATTCCATTTCCAAATTTTTGATGGTTCACCATCATGCCTTGTTCTAAATTAAGACTTGCTGCACTTGCTGGAGCAGCAGTTGTTGTGTTGCTAACCTTGGTTAAGTTTTTAGGGGTTGTTTGTGGTACAGTGTTAGGTTTGTTTCGTTTTGGAGGCATTGTACTTTTTTTCTTGTACGTAGTTTTTCCACTTCCATAACTGTTTTGAGGAGAATGAGTTTCATCAAAATTTGAGGTATGATTTTTTTGAGCAACTGTATTTTGATCAAAAGTAAATTCTAAAAACTCTTCTGATATTTCTTCAATAAAACGACTTGGTTCACAAAATATAAGTGATCCCCATTTGTATCTGCTCGAAGCATAAGAAATATGAATTTCTTTTTCGGCTCTTGTTACAGCAACATAAAATAATCTTCTTTCTTCCTCCAAATCTGCTCTAGAAGTTAATGACATTTGAGAAGGAAAAAGGTTTTCCTCTAATCCAACACAATATACATAAGGAAACTCTAATCCTTTAGCAGAGTGTATGGTCATTAAAGTTACTTTATCTCTGTCTTCTTCAGATTCATTATCAGCATTGGTTAATAAAGCAATATCTTGTAAAAACTCTGTTAACCCTCTGGGTGTTACATCACCATCTTCTTCATTTTCTGTTTCAGTAAATTCTTTTAAACCGTTTAATAATTCTTGAATGTTTTCGTACCTACTTATTCCTTCAGGTGTTTTGTCACTGTAAAGGTCTTTTAAAATACCAGAAGTAGAGGCAATTTCATTACCTAAATCAAAAGCATTTTTACTATTTAATTGAGAATGAAAACTTTTCATCATTTCGAGAAATCCACCGATTTTATTTTGAGCTCCGGCATTAATTCCTGTGTTAAATTGATTTAGATGAGTAATCACATTCCAAATACTGGTGTTGTTATTATTGGCTGTTATGCCAATTTTATCCATGGTAGTTTTTCCAATTCCTCTAGCTGGATAATTAATTATTCTTTTTAAAGCCTCCTCATCTTTAGGATTAATAATCATCCTAAAATAAGAGAGTAAATCTTTTATTTCTTTACGTTGATAAAAGGATTGTCCGCCATGGATTTTGTACGCAATATTTTTTCTTCTTAAAGCTTCCTCCATTGCTCTAGATTGAGCATTTGTTCTGTATAAAATTGCAAAATCTTTAGGTCTGGCTTGTTGAGAAAACTGTGTGTCATAAATAAGGTTGGCCACCATTTTACCTTCTTCATTATCTGTAGCAGATCTATGAACCTTTATTTTGTTTCCTTCAACATTAGAGGTAAACACGTTTTTTTCTATTTGTTTAGAGTTGTGTTTGATAATGCTGTTGGCAGCATTTACAATGTTTTGAGTTGAACGATAATTTTCTTCTAGCTTAAAGGTTTTTGCTTCTGGGTAATCAGTTTTAAAGTTTAAGATGTTTTGAATGTTTGCCCCTCTAAAAGCGTAAATACTTTGAGCATCATCACCAACAACACAAACATTTTCAAACGCAGCAGCTAATTTCTTTACTATTATATATTGCGAGAAGTTAGTGTCTTGGTACTCATCTACTAAAATATATTTAAAACGATGTTGGTATTTATTCAGTACATCAGGATGATCTCTAAGCAATACGTTTGTTTTAAATAATAAATCATCAAAATCCATAGCTCCAGATTTAAAACAACGACTTTCATATATTTTATAAACTTCACCAATTTTTGGCTTGGCAGATTGTCTATCTTCAGATTGAATGGTAGTGTTTTTATTGTAAGCTGCAGAAGTTAATAAGTTGTTTTTGGCAGCAGAAATTCGGCTGTAAACTAACCCGGGCTTATAAATTTTTTCGTCTAAACCTTGCTCTTTTAAAATTGTTTTGATAAGATTTTTAGCATCTTGAGTATCATAAATGGTAAAATTAGTTGGGTAACCAATTTTTTCAGCTTCACTTCTTAATATTCTTGAAAAAACAGAGTGAAATGTTCCCATCCAGATGTTACGAGCTTCAGAACCTCCAATTATTTTACCGATACGCTCTTTCATTTCTTGAGCAGCCTTATTGGTAAATGTTAAAGAAAGTATATTAAAAGGATCTACACCTTTATTAATAAGATGGGCTATTCTGTAGGTAAGCACTCTGGTTTTACCAGATCCTGCTCCGGCAATTACCATTACTGGTCCTTCTGTGTTTTCTACAGCATCTCTTTGAGCTCCGTTTAATTCTTTTAAGTAATCCATGTTGCAAAAATAAGATTATAGCAAAAGATTTTTTATGTTGTTAAAAACTAAATTTCGTAAGCATTAATGCAAAAGTGTTGGGGTCTATTTTTTAATTTTTTCTATTGTAAGAGATGTTTTGTATAACTATTATGGTGCAAAAATTTAAGAGAGCATCTACTTTTTGATGAAATAGTCTAAGCTATGTTACAGTTAGGTTAAAATAAAAATGTTGAAAAACACTTAAAAAGCAATTTCAACTCTTAAAATTCAGAAAAATAAAGAAAACAGACAGAGCCACAAAGAACTCTACAAACAAACGCTTTTACAGCATTGTTGATAAAGTGGTTTATAAGTTATTTTTGCAAAGAAAAAAAGAATTGCAAAAAAAAAGCTATTGAAGTTTGTAGTGTTAAAATTAATTGTATTTTTGCAAACCCTTTTTAGGGAGGATTATGTATTTTAATTAATAAAAGTTATGCCAACTATACAGCAATTAGTAAGAAAAGGAAGAACTAAAATGGTAAAGACGAGTAAGTCTGCTGCTTTAGATTCTTGTCCACAAAGAAGAGGTGTTTGTGTAAGAGTTTATACAACTACACCAAAAAAACCTAATTCAGCAATGAGAAAGGTTGCAAGGGTTAGATTGACGAATGGAAACGAAGTGAATGCATACATTGGTGGTGAAGGTCACAACTTACAAGAGCACTCTATTGTGTTAGTAAGAGGTGGTAGAGTAAAAGATTTGCCAGGTGTAAGGTATCACGTTGTTAGGGGAGCTTTGGATACTGCTGGTGTTGATGGTAGAACACAAAGAAGGTCTAAATACGGAACTAAACGTCCGAAAAAATAAGTCTATAAATTAAGTTTATTCCGTACTTGATGCGGAAACTAAAAGTTGAATAATAAAGATGAGAAAGTCTAGAGCAAAAAAGAGAGTATTACTTCCAGACCCAAAGTTTAATGACAAATTGGTTACAAGATTTGTAAATAACTTGATGTTGGATGGTAAGAAGAGCACCGCATTTGATATATTTTACGGGGCGCTGGAAATTGTTAATGAAAAAATGGAAGAAGAGGATTCTTTAGAAGTTTGGAAAAAGTCGTTGACTAATGTTACTCCTGGAGTAGAGGTTAGAAGTAGAAGAATTGGAGGGGCAACTTTTCAAATTCCACAGCCAATTAGAGATGACAGAAAGATTTCTATGGGAATGAAATGGATGA
The DNA here is from genome assembly GCA_049608005.1 of Vicingaceae bacterium. GTDB lineage: Bacteria > Bacteroidota > Bacteroidia > Flavobacteriales_E > Vicingaceae. Next base: position 153 of record JBMYXB010000098.1, on the reverse strand, counting down.
TTTTATTCGCTAGAAAAAGAAACGAAAAGACAATGGCTCAAAAATTAGCTGCAGAAATTATGGCTGGTTTTAAAGAAGAAGGGGCAGCTTTCAAAAAGAAAGAAGATACTCACAGAATGGCGGATGCAAATAAAGCATTCTCTCATTTTAGAT
>JBMYXB010000097.1:0-9109 GCA_049608005.1 Vicingaceae bacterium | reverse complement strand
GAAAATATACATTATGCAAAAAATTATTTATTACGTATCTAGCTCTTTAGACGGTTATATTTCAGGAAAAAATGATGATATAAGTCAGTTTATTATGCAAGGAAAAGGTGTTGAAAAGTACCAATCAGACCTTACTAAATTTGAGACCGTTATTATGGGAAGAAAAACTTACGAATTCGGATTTCAATATGGACTTGAACCTGGACAACCTGCTTATCCAAATATGAAACACCACATCTTTTCGAACTCATTAAAAATTGACAACTTATCAGAATCTGTTAAAATAGAGACACTAAGTATTGATAGAGTAAAGGAAATACAACAAAACTCCGAAACTGATATTTATCTATGTGGTGGTGGACAATTTGCAGGTTGGTTATTGGAAAATGGACTGATTGATCAGTTAAAGCTCAAATTAAACCCTGTTATACTTGGTAGTGGAACAAAGTTATTCGGTTCTTCGACTGCACCTGAGAATTGGGAGCTTACTGACAAAGAATCATTTTCTGATGGACTTCAAATACTGACTTTCAATAAGAAGAAATAACTAGCCATAACACAATATATTGCAAATAGGACGTTTGGCGGTAACGAAAGTTCAGTGCTATTTACAAACACCGCTAAATCTTTGATTTAGAAGAACAACTTAAAAAATATCATTTAACACATAGAAGAAAACTGATGATTCCAAAAAAATGAAAAAAGAAAACGAATAAACTGCAACCAACATCCTCTATATTTACAAATAACACCTAACTTCGCTTAACACAATTTAAATCTTATTGAAACGCGACTAACAAGCACGTTAGATACAAGCCCTAAGCTAAATAAATATTATTGTATTCAGTAATATAATTAGACAAACGAGAGAACTGCGTTTTAGACCCCTTAAACTTCACTGTATCTCTAAACGTACTAAGTCCATACTTATCTAGAAACAAACCAATAGACGTATTCAGAAATGATGATGACATCGTAAGGTCAGAATCCACTTGCAATAACAAGTGTTCTTTTTTACTATATGCTTCTTGAAGAATATTAAATAATTTAACACCTTCCTCATTAGAACTTGAATCTCTTACAATATTTTTTAAGATGATAGTTTCCATAGATTTTTATATTAAATACTCAAACTTTGTGCGAAAGTAGTTATAAATTTACGAATAATTTATCAGAATTCATAGATATCCTCCGATTCATCCTTTTCAAGAAAGGTATTTAAATCAACTTCAACCTTAATTAAAGTACCTTTAAAGTTAAAATTAGATTCCCCAGCACTATATCTTTCTTCAGACGATTTTTCTACTATTCCATTATTTGAAATAATCAATAATCTTCCATTTGATTTCTCTGTTAGTTCTAAAATATTATTCAATCCAAACCCCCTGTTTCTTGGCGTTGAATTTATCGAAAACCCTCTTTCTAAAGATTTCACAATTGCCTTCCAGTCTTCCATTACTGGCTTTTCTTGGAGAACTTGATTTTCATTTATTGAAGTAGGGATTCCTACTCCGAAGTCACATACTGAAAATGATATCTTGTTAATTTCTGGATAAAACTGAGTGATAATATATCCTGTTACAGGTGATTTTGAATGATCAAAAACATTATTAAACACTTCATCAATATTGGAAGAAAGAGGGATTAAATCTTTATTATTCACGAAAGTTTCAAAATATTTCTTAGCATACATTGAATATGAATAAATCATATCCTTAGAAATCTTCCAAAGACATAAAGTTGTCTGGTTTTTGGACAAAGTAAACCTACCCCTGTCAAAACCACTCTTCCAATACTCTTTGAATCTTATATTAAACAGATGGCTATTAAATGAGTCAGTCCCCCCTTCAAATCTAATTTCACAATTATTAATGTAATAACTCTCAATTAAACAGGCAAGGACAACAAAATCATCTGTATCTAGAAATCGAACATTATTGAAATCAATAATCAATACATCAACCCCTTCTACATTCTTCAAACTTTCTTCAATAAAAGAAAACCAATCTTCAGCGACTTGTGTTGAAGGCACTATTATTTTATGTTCACTCATAATGCTAAATTAAATAAAAAGCCAGTACCCAACAATCTGCCATATTGCATTTTAGTTGCAAGCAGTTTTAACTTTTTTGACAAGTTGGCAAGTTAATGACATAATTTTTGCTAATACTTTTATTGCTCACCCTTCTTAATTAGCCCGAATATATTCGTCATCTCAAGGGTGAAAAATTCTCCCCTTGAGGGGGTTGATATTAAGAGGAAAATCTACAAAAGTAGATTTGGTTTTAAGAGGAGTGACACTTTTATAAACATTACTTCTTAATTATTCACATTCAAAATACTCACTAAGCCTTATCTATAGCTCTGTATTTTAACAACAACCTTTTCAAACTTGCTTCTTTATTTTTAGAACTCATTGCTAACAATTCATTTGCTCCATCAAAAATAACAACATCAGGGTAAAATGTATCACGAGCAAAATGCATGTACTTTAATACTTTAAAGGCATTAAACCATTTAAAAAATACTTCAGAAAAATGTTTTTGCGATTTACTGTTCTTTTTGATATTAGTTAAATTTTCTTCAAAATCAATGGTATCTAAAAATGCTTGAATAGTTTTGGGTATTTCGTTAATGCCATCATATAATTTAGGAACAGCTTCAGCAAACAATTTTAAATCAATAAACGATTTTGGGTTGTAGCTTAACAATTCGTCTTTTTCAGCATCTAACCAACTTTGCATAGCTTTTCCTGTTCCAAAAGGTACCCTATCTGAAACTCGTGGCGAAGGAATAATTTTAGTGGTTTTTATCTCTGTAAAATTTCCTAAAGGAATTAACTTTTGTAAAAAATAAAAATCCTCACCCGCTTTACGTTTGTTCATTCCGTTTTGCTTTTGGTAAGCCTCACTCCTAACTGCCATGCTCGATCCTATGGTATGAAAAGCATAAGGCAAACCAGCATAAGCCAATCCGTTTTTATAATAACGTAAATGCAACTCATATTGCATTATTCCGTTGTAAATTGCTTCTGAATGCTCTCTGCCTTCTATTGGGTGTTCAAAATGAATGGAACACGCAGGAGATTTTGGATTTTCTTTAAAATGTTTTTCAAGTTCTACTAAATAATTAGTTTCGCAAGAAGCATCAGCATCATAACAAGCAATTATTCCCTTGTGATTATCAATAGCTTCAAACCTACAAACAGCCTCGTCCATACCTATTTTACGAGCCAAGCCTACTCCTGCATGTTTTTTAGGCAAAGCATTCTCCTCAATAAAATGGAAGGTTATTGCGTAAGGTGAAGCAATTTCACTTAAATAAGCAGCATACCACGCTTTAGCATCTTTTAATGATTTTTTATTTTGATTGATAATTGCTGCATCAGCCTTTTCTGAAGCATTAACTACTGTAATTACTTCAATACTACAATTGGGTGGCTTACAATTAGCTAAACTCTGTAAAGAACCCACTAAATCGGGTTCATTATGACAAGGAATTACAACAACAATACTTAAATCATTGTTTGGTTTTTGTTGAATCAATTCTCCACGAACTGTATATCTATTAAGGTAGTAATTCACATTGCGAATTTAGTGAATTAAGCCTGTCATACCGAGCGGAGCTGAAGTATCTTTTTAAATTTTTAGCACAGATCTCAAAAGGTTCCTTCTACTTTAATTTTTTTGTTAACTACAAAAAAAAGATAAACTTTCCTTAAAAGCTCATTAGCCACTTTTTAGCTGACACCTTATTTCTAAAAAGTTTTGTAGGCACTAAAGGCTTATTTATTTTTAAATAAAAATTTACTAATAATCTTTGAGCTAAAGAATGAACAACTATTGCTTCTGCTAACGAATGTTTTGTAGCCTCTTCTGTAGCACAACATTCTCTAGCTTCTTTTTCCCAATCTACATATTTACCAGGAAGGTAGAGAATTCGATATTTCTTATCCTTTTCTAACATCTGATCGTAAGCGTCATGAATCTCAAGACACTTTTTTACGCATAGGTTAACTTTATCAAAGGTAATTACTTCAACAATGTTATCTTCTTTAAGTTCAATTTCAGAATGGTTTAATTTTATTATTGATGATTCTTTAAACAAAGTAAAATATCTATTTAAGTAGTAAAATTAGCATCTAAATTTTAAATTCCAAATACTTAGCTGTAAATGATTTGTTAACTTTTACCAATTCTTCTGGAGTTCCTGCAAAAACTAAGTTACCGCCATTTTCACCACCTTCTGGACCTAAATCAATTACCCAATCGGCACACTTTACAACATCTAAATTATGCTCAATAACAATAATTGAATGTCCTTGAGCAATTAAAGCGTTAAATGCTTTTAACAACTTTTTTATATCATGAAAATGCAAACCTGTTGTTGGCTCATCAAAAATAAATAACAAATTGGTTGAACTGTCTTTTTTAGTTAAGAAAGAAGCCAACTTAACACGCTGAGCTTCACCACCAGATAAGGTGTTAGATGATTGTCCTAATTGAACATACCCTAAACCAACCTCTTGTAAAGGCAATAGTTTTTCAGAAATTTTCTTTTCTGGTCTTCCATCAGATTCTTTAAAAAACTGAACCGCTTCATCAATGGTCATTTCTAATAAATCGGCAATGTGCTTTTCTCTAAATTTTATTTCTAAAACTTCCTCCTTAAAACGTTTTCCCTTACACTCTTCGCAAGTTAAATGGATATCTGCCATAAACTGCATTTCTACCGTAATTTCTCCCTCTCCTTTACACGTATCACACCTACCCCCATCAGTATTAAAAGAAAAATTACCTGGTTTATAACCTCTTGTTTTTGCTAATCCTTGCGCAGCATATAAATTCCGTATTTCATCGTAAGCCTTAACGTAAGTTACAGGGTTAGATCTTGATGATTTTCCGATAGGATTTTGATTGATAAACTCTACCCCTTTTAAACTATCTATGTCTCCGCTAATTTTATCAATTACCCCAGATTGCTCAGCATATCCATCAAACATCTTTTTTAAAGAAGGTAATAAACAGTTTTTTACTAAAGATGATTTTCCTGAACCACTTACACCCGTAATTACCGTTAAAGCATGCAAAGGAAACTCAACATCAACTCCTTTTAAGTTATTCTCTCTTGCTCCTTCAACCAATATTTTCTTTTTCCAAACTCTTCTTTTATCCGGAATTTCAATGTTTTCAGCACCTGTAAAATACTTAGAAGTTAAGCTTTTTCCGCTAGTAATTAACTCAGTATAATCTCCCTGAAACACCACTTCACCACCTAAATGCCCAGCTTCTGGTCCAATATCAATAATTTCATCAGCAGCCTTAATAATATCCTCATCATGCTCAACTACAATTACTGAGTTTCCTAAAGCTTGTAATTCTCTTAACACTTTAATTAAACGTTCGGTGTCTTTAGAATGTAAACCTATACTTGGCTCATCTAAAATATACATTGATCCTACCAAACTACTTCCTAAAGATGTTGCTAAATTTATTCGTTGCGATTCTCCCCCCGATAATGTTGAAGACAATCTGTTTAAGGTTAAATATCCTAAACCAACATTGTTTAAGTATTGTAAACGATTTTTAATTTCAATTAATAACCTATTGGCAATTTTTACTTGATTATTAGTTAATTCTATTGCATTAAAAAATTCGCCTAAATTGCTAACCGGTGTTAAAACAATATCGGTAATAGATTTTCCTGCTATTTTTACAAAATTGGCATCTTTACGTAAGCGTGTTCCTCTACAATCTGAACATTGGGTTTTACCTCTGTATCGCGAAAGCATTACTCTAAACTGAATTTTGTAGCTTTTCTCTTCTATTTTTTTAAAGAATTTATTCAATCCTTTAAAGTGTTTATTCCCTGTCCAAACTAACTCTTGCTGTTCGGGTGTTAAATCGTAAAATGGTTTATGAATAGGAAAATCAAAGTTCATGGCACTCATTACCAACTCATCTTTCCACTTTTGCATTTTCTCTCCTTTCCAACAAACAATTGCACCTTCATAAACAGATAAATTTTTATTCGGAATAACTAAGTTTCTATCTATTCCTATTACACTTCCATAACCTTCGCAAGTTTTACACGCTCCAATAGGATTGTTAAAACTAAAAAAGTGAGGATTTGGTTCATGAAACTCTATACCATCTGCTTCAAAACGATTGTTAAAAGAGGTTACCGTAAACTTTTCATCTTCTATCACTACAATTTTACACTCCCCTTTTCCTTCAAAAAAAGCAGTTTCAACACTATCGTAAATTCTACTAATATTATCCTCATCATCGCTTATTACAAAACGATCAATCAATAAATCAAGTGTTTTTCCTTTAAATGTTTTGGGATCAACTTTTTCTAACCTAACTACTTTATCATTTAACCAAACTCTAGAGAAGCCTTGTTTAACTAGTAATTCAAGCTGTTCTTTAACCGTTTTGGAGGTGACTTTAATTTCTGCCAACAAAACCACCTTTGTGCCAATTGGATTATCATTAATTTGTTGTACTATCGTTTCTGGTCTATCTCTTTTTACTTCTTTACCAGAAACTGGAGAATATGTAATTCCTACCCTAGAAAACAATAACTTTAAGTAATCATAAATTTCTGTAGATGTTCCTACTGTAGATCTTTTATTTACAGTGTTTACTTTTTGTTCGATAGCAATTGCTGGTGCAATACCATAAATATGATCTACCTCTGGTTTTTCTATCTTCCCTAAAAATTGACGTGCGTAAGAAGATAAACTTTCTACATACCTTCTTTGTCCTTCTGCAAAAAGTGTATCAAAAGCTAAAGAAGATTTACCAGAACCTGATAACCCTGTAATTACAACAAATTTATTCCGAGGAATTGCAACATCAATATTTTTTAAATTATGAACCTTTGCACCTTTAATAATAATGTGCGATTTTGCATTAATAGAAGATTCTTTTACTTGCGGCATAAAATTTGTTAAGTGTTAAAGTATGTTAACACTTTCAAAAGTACTTTCTTTTTCAGTAGTTTTGAAGTAACAAAAAAATAAATTTGTCGTTTACACAACATAACTAATAAAACATCGTTAGTATGTTTGCAAAGTAAAAAAATAAAAAAAACGCCTATAAGTATAATATCTACTCTTTTAAAATAATAAGTCATTAAGACTACAATTATTGTATAACAATTAAAGATGGAGGGGTATTATGAAACTTTCAAAACTTTCGGAACAAGAATTAGTTCAAGCCTATATTAGTGGTAATGAACTAGCAATAGAACAATTAATAATTCGTTTTAAAAGCAGAGTTTTTACTTACATTGTTTGTAAGGTTAGAAACGAAGCGTTAGCCGAAGATATTTTCCAAGACACTTTTATTAAGGTAATTAACACCATTAAAAAAGGAAAATACAATGACGAAGGAAAGTTTTTACCTTGGGTAATGCGAATTGCTCACAATCTTATTATAGATCATTACAGAAAAAGCACACGCATGCCTTTTGTTAAAACAAAAGACGACTTTGATATTTTTGATGTAATTTCTAGCCCAGATAACAATGTACATGAAGATTTAGAAAAAGATCAGGTTTTATCTGATGTTAAAGCTTTGGTAAAATTTTTACCTGCCGACCAGCGAGAAGTTTTAATGATGAGATTATATTATGATATGAGTTTTAAAGAAATTTCTGAAACTACAAATGTTAGCATTAATACAGCTTTAGGAAGAATGCGTTATGCATTAATTAACCTTAGAAAAATGGCAGAAGAAAAAAAATTATCATTAACATTAAATTAAATCCCCTCTGAATTGGGTTCTGTTTTGAAGCAGAAAAATTCAAACTCATTATTGTTTTACAATAAAGTTTTATTTAGTTAGATAAAAGCTCTGGGTTGGTTCTCAGAGCTTTTTTAAATTAAAATCTATTTTTTTTAATGAATTTATACTAAATAAAAAAAAGAACCGTTAAAGATGTAATTACTAACCAAAACTTACAAAATATTGCCTATGCAAAAATTTACTCACTCTGATTTACTAGAAATTGCTAATCAAGAAAACGAAATTAAATCGTTTTTTAAAAACGAAAAGGAGACCAAAATGCTTTCTCCAAAAAATGAAACAATAAATAATATTCTCAACTACTCTAAGGCTTTGAGTATTAGAAAATCTAAAAAAATTGATTTTATTGAGATGGTATTAAACTAAAAAAAGAGGTCGTTTTAAAATTAAAACGACCTCTTTTTTTATTCTTATTATTCTATTAAATTTGCATTTAACCTCTAATATTAAAATTCAATGAGAATATCATCAACATTCAATTCAAAAAATTTTTTTTTACCGCTTGCAGTATGCTCAGCTATAATTATTAGCTCGTGTGGTAACGATAAAAAAACTGATGTAACTAACGAAAAAGTTACTGAAACTAAAGAAGAAATCTGCTTTTATTCTTATGATGAAACAGCTGGTACACAAGTTAGATGGACTGCTTTTAAAACTTCAGACAAAGTTGCTGTTGGAGGTCAATTTGACCAAGTAAACGTTACTGCTGGAGATAAATCTACCAAGATTACCGATATTTTAAATACTATAAAATTTAACATTCCTACTTCAAGTACAAACACTGCAAATCCTGATAGAGATGATAAGATTATAGCATCTTTTTTTGGAGCTATGAACGCAACAGACTTAATTTTAGGACAGGTTAAAGTTGCTGAAGGAGACAACACATCTGGTACTTGCACTTTTTATTTAACATTAAACAATGTAGAAAAAGAAGTAACTCTTAACTATACAGTTACTGATGCTACAATTAAATTAACAGGAGAAATTGACATGGTTAATTTTGGTGCAGAAGCTGCAGTGGCATCTTTAAATAAAGTTTGTGGAGCCTTGCACACTGGTGCTGATGGTGTTACCAAAACTTGGAGTACTGTAGAACTGGCTATTGAAACTACTTTAAAAAAGGCTTGCCATTAATATAATTTAAAAAAAAATTAAAGCACTAGCTAAAAGCTAGTGCTTTTTTTATGCTTTAAATATTTTATTAAGCTCAGATTTTAAGAAATATCTATTTTAAACCCACAATTAAAATGCCCTTCAGGACAGGACTTTTTACCGTGTAAACCACATGGTCG
>JBMYXB010000096.1:0-9123 GCA_049608005.1 Vicingaceae bacterium | reverse complement strand
TATTGTTTATTTTTTTGACTTCGCACTTATCAGTAACCGTATCTAAAATAGGAACTCCATTTCCCATTTTTTTTATAAAATCATCAGTAATGGGTCTGTTTACTGTTACAACATATTCTTTTTGATGACTGTTTTTTGATCGTAAAATCTTGTTTACGATATCTCCATCATTGGTCATGAAAATTAAACCCTCGCTTGGCTTATCTAATCTCCCTATAGGGAAGATACGCTCTGGATAATTAATATAATCTATAATGTTTCCTTTTATATGAAGCTCAGTAGTACAAGTAATTCCTACAGGTTTATGGAACGCTAAATAGATGTTTTCAACTTCTTTGGTAATGGTTTGTCCATTTACAGAAATAACATCTGTGGCTGTAACTTTAGTTCCGAGTTCAGGTGTTTTACCATTTACTTTAACTCTGCCTTCTTCAATCAGTTTGTCAGCACCTCTACGAGAGCAATAGCCAGTTTCAGAAATGGCTTTATTTAAACGTTTTAATTCCAATTTGATAGTTGTTTTTTCAAAAATAAGCAACTTCTGTAGCCTTTAAATAATTTATAGACTATTCTTAAATTAAAATGTTTTATTTTTAAAGAATTAAACTTAGCTTATGAGATATTTATTAATAGCCATTTTATTGTTATCGTTTATTGGTGTAGATGCCCAAACAAGTTTAAATATGAACCTGCTTTATCAGTGGAAGGATAGTACAATTATACCGTCTGCAGATCATATAAATGCTTATAATGAAATTTGGGGCTATGAAAAAGATGGTAGAGAATATGCCATTATTGGTTCAACTTTAGGTACTCATATTTTTGATATTACAGATATTAATAATGTAGATACGTTAGATTTTATTCCTGGGAAATATCAAGGAGATCAAGTTGTACATAGAGATTATGATACTTACAACGATCATTTATACATTGTTTGTGATGAAGGTCCAAGTTCCCTCCAAATAGCAGATTTATCATATTTGCCAGATTCTGTTTCTTTAGTTTATGATAGTGATAGTTTAATTATTACATCTCATAATATTTTTATAGATGCTAATGCGGGCTATTTATATACCTGTGGAGGAGCAACAAATTTAGGTGCAAATTTTTTATCTATTTATTCCTTGTCAAATAATCCTGCAATACCTCAATTTGTAATAAATTGCGAAAATGACATCCCGTTTTGGAGTGGGTCAGTTGGTTATGTTCATGATATTTATGTTAAAAACGATACGGCATATTGTAATGCTGGGCATAATGGTTTATTTGTGGTAGATTTCTCCAACATTAACAATGTTCAACCTTTGGGTTCGTTAACAAGTTATTTGCAACAAGGTTATAATCATTCTGGTTGGTTGCATAAAAGTGGAGAGTACTATGCTTTAGCAGATGAGAACCATGGGTTAGATATTAAAATTTTAGATGTTACTGATTTTTCTGATATTACGTTAATAGATACGATTGGAGCAAATGCTAACCATAACTTATCTATTGTACATAACTTAATTTTTAGAGATGACAATTTGTTTGTGAGTCATTATTTTGATGGGGTTTATGTTTTTAATACTTCAGATAAAAACAACATAAGTTTAGCAGGTTATTACAATACATCTAGTAGAGCGCATCAAAATAATAAGTACGAAGGCTGTTGGGGTGTTTATCCTTTTTTATCATCGGGTAAAATTTTAGCTTCAGATATGCAAGAAGGGTTATTTGTTTTTGATACTGCTTTTCCGATAGGGATTACAGAAAATAATAAAAATGAACTCGCTTTTATTGTTAATCCAAATCCTTCAAAAAACAATATAACGGTTACTACAACAGTTTTTGATGGCGTTATTAAATATTCTATAATAGATTTGAATGGAAGAGTGGTTAAAAAAGGCAAATTAAATAAATTTCAATCACAACTATCATTAAATAATATTCCTAACGGAGTTTATGCTATTAGCCTTATTCAAGAAAATGGAAATATAGTAACTAAAAAAGTAATTAAAAATTAATTATAGATACACATTAAAAGGGACCAAGTAAACTAATTGGTTTTTTAATTCCACTAGTTTATTTTTAATTGTTGTATTAACTTTTTTTGAGCTTATTGTTTTACAACAAAAAAAGGGGAAGCTAATGCTTCCCCTTTTAAAATATAGTGTAAACTTTATTTTTTTAAGCTATCTACTACTGCTTTAAAAGCATCAGGATGATTCATTGCTAAATCTGCTAAAACTTTTCTGTTTAGCTTGATGTCGTTTTTAGCAACTTCACCAATAAATTTAGAATAAGACATTCCGTGTAATCTAGCAGCGGCATTAATTCTTTGAATCCAAAGCGCTCTAAAGTTTCTTTTCTTTTGTTTACGACCAGTATAAGCATAAACACCAGCTTTTTCAACTGCGTTTTTAGATACTGTCCATACATTTTTTCTTCTACCAAAGTAACCTTTGGCTTGCTTCATGATTTTTTTTCTTCTAGCTCTTGAAGCTACTGAATTTGTTGATCTTGGCATTTCTTTTACGTTTTTTGAAATTTAGTGCTCAATAGGAGTCTTTAAACTAAATTCCTGGTTTTAACTTTTTTAACTTTACGTTAACCGATTTAAGGCAACATGTTTAGGAATTATATTCCTAATTGTAATTTAATGTTTTTCTCATCAGATTTTGCAACAATACCTGATTTAGTTAAATTACGCTTAGCTTTAGTCGTTTTCTTAGTTAAGATGTGACTTTTGTAAGCATGTTTCCTTTTAATTTTTCCTGTCCCAGTTAATCGGAATCTTTTCTTAGCACTGGAGCCAGTTTTCATTTTTGGCATACTATATAATTATTTAATTTATTACTATTTTTTCTTTTTAGGACTTAAATACATAAACATTCGCTTTCCGTCCATTTTTGGTAAAGCTTCAACTGTTGCTATATCTTCTAATTCTTGAGCTAATTTTAATAAAAGAATTTGACCTCTATCTTTAAAAATAATTGTTCTACCCTTAAAAAATACAAATGCTTTTACTTTACAACCTTCTTCTATAAACTTACGAGCATGTTTTGTTTTAAATTCAAAATCATGATCGTCAGTATTGGGTCCAAATCTAATTTCTTTTAAAACTATTTTTTGAGCCTTAGCTTTAATCTCTTTTTGTTTCTTTTTTTGATCGTAAAGAAATTTCTTATAATCAATAATTTTACAAACAGGAGGTTTTGCATTAGGAGATATTTCTACTAAATCTAACTCTTGTTCTTCGGCAAATTTTAAAGCCTGTTCAATAGAGTAAATGTCTGGTTCAACACCTTCTGCAATTACACGAACTTCTTTGGCAAAAATTCTACCATTAATTTTATGAGGATCTTCTTTCTTTACGAACTTTCTTTTTCCTCTATGTGAAAATCTTTTAGCGATGTCTTCTTGTTTTAATTATTGTTATCTAAATCTTTTTTTACTTCATCATTTACTAAATTAGCAAACTCTTTTTCTGTAAACTCACCAATGTCTCCTTGTCCGTGTCGCCTTACTGCTAAAGAGCCCGACTCAACTTCCTTCTCTCCGATAATTAGCATGTAAGGCACTTTTTTAACCTCAGCATCTCTAATTTTTCGACCGATTTTTTCATTACGTTCGTCTACGAAGCCGCGAATATCGTAATTATTTAGCGAATTTAAAATGTTTTTACAAGATTCATTGTATTTTTCACTAATTGGTAAAATTGCAACTTGTTCAGGAGTTAACCAAAGTGGAAAGTTTCCGGCACAATGTTCAATTAAAACAGCAACAAATCTTTCCATAGAACCAAACGGTGCTCGGTGTATCATTACTGGTCTGTGCATTTCATTATCACTACCTTTATATTCTAATTCAAAACGCTCAGGTAAGTTATAATCTACTTGTATTGTTCCTAATTGCCATTTTCTTCCAATGGCATCTTTTACCATAAAATCTAACTTAGGACCATAAAAAGCTGCTTCACCAGTTTCTATAACTGTATCTAAACCTTTTTCAGCAGAAGTTTTAATAATTGCTTGTTCTGCTTTTTCCCAATTTTCATCAGAACCAATATATTTTTCTTTGTTCTCAGGATCTCTTAAAGAGATTTGAGCAGTAAAATCTTCAAAACCTAAAGCTTTAAATACATAAAGTACTAAATCAATAACTTTTTTAAATTCTTCTTCTAATTGATCTGGTCGGCAAAATAAGTGAGCATCATCTTGTGTAAACCCTCTAACACGAGTTAAACCATGTAATTCACCACTTTGCTCGTAACGGTATACTGTTCCAAATTCAGCAAATCTAACAGGTAAATCTTTGTAAGATTTTGGCGAAGTTTTATACACCTCACAATGGTGAGGACAATTCATAGGTTTTAACAAAAACTCTTCACCTTCGTGTGGCGTTAAAATGGGTTGGAAAGAATCTTCACCATATTTTTCGTAATGACCAGAAGTTACATACAACTCTTTATTACCAATGTGTGGAGTAATAACAGGTAAATATCCAGCTTTAAGCTGAGCTTTCTTTAAAAACTGCTCTAAACGCTCTCTTAACATTGCTCCAGCAGGTAACCATAAAGGTAAACCTTGACCCACTTTTTGAGAAAAAGTAAACAATTCTAATTCCTTACCTAATTTTCTGTGATCACGTTTTTTAGCCTCTTCTAAAACTTCTAAATACTCAGTTAATAGTTTTTGTTTCGGAAAACTAATTCCGTAAACTCTAACCAATTGGTTTTTTGTTTGATCTGCACGCCAGTACGCACCAGCAACACTCATTATTTTTACAGCCTTAACAATTCCTGTGTTAGGAATGTGTCCACCTCTACATAAATCAGTAAAATCTGAATGATCGCAGAAAGTAATTTCTCCGTCATTTAAATTTTCAATTAACTCAACTTTATATTCGTTTCCTTCTTCTTTGTATTTAGATAAAGCATCAGCTTTAGCAACTTCACGCAAGTTAAAATCAGCTTTTTCACGAGCCAATTCTAAAAACTTATCTTCAATCTTTTTAAAATCTGCTTCATGTATCGTTTCTTCACCAGTATCTACATCATAGTAAAAACCATTTTCAATTGCAGGTCCTATAGTTAATTTAACACCAGGGTATAGTTTTTCTAAAGCCTGAGCTAAAATGTGAGCAGAAGAGTGCCAAAATGCTTTTTTACCATCTTCATCATTAAAAGTAAATAAGGTAACATTAGCATCTGTGGTAATAGGAGTGGTTACTTCAACGGTTTGATCGTTTACTTTTGCAGAAATTACATTTCTAGCGAAACCTTCGCTAATACTTTTTGCGACATCCATAGCAGTACTCCCTTTTGGAAGTTCTTTTACAGCGCCATCTGGTAATGTTACTTTTATCATTTTTATTTAAATTTTAGAACGGCAAAGTTACGCTAAATTATATTCATTTTTATACTTCTTACAGTCATTATGAACGTAATTTTTTTGATAACTTTTTCTTAGTTAAAACAGAAGCAATAAATCTTAACTAATTCTTAATATTGTTATAGAAATAATGGATAAGAATATTTTAAAATATTTAGAAGAAACTAAAGTGTTAACCTTGGCAACTTGTGTTGATAATACACCTTATTGTGCCAATTGTTTTTATGTTTTTGATGCAGAAAATAATTTTTTAATTTTTTTATCAGATGATAAAACAAGACACATTACTGAAGCAATGGCTAACAATAAAGTTGCTGGTACAATTGATAAGGCTGTAACAACAGTTGCTAAAATACAAGGGTTACAATTTACCGGAACGTTTATAAATCCAACAACAGAAGAGCAACAAGATTTTTATAAGGTTTATTACGATAAATTTCCTTTTGCAAAGGCTAAACCAGCACCCGTTTGGGGCATAAAACTAAACTGGCTAAAAATGACGGACAATACTTTAGGTTTTGGTAAAAAGTTAAAGTGGGAAAGATAATCTTATCAAAAAAATATAATTTTAGTTAACTGTCAAACAAGTGACAATATTGAACGCAAATAATTTTTTACTTTTGAAATAGAAGATTGTAAATGATTAAAACAGCAACCATAGTAGTATTAGCTTGGCCAGAAACTAAAGTGATCCATGAAGGGAAATGGTATGACGAACCTATGCGTTGGGTTGGGGCAATTGATAAAAACGGATATTATAGTGCGGGACATGCAGCTTTATTGTTGATTAATAACAGTTCAGGCGAAATTCAATATTTTGATTTTGGAAGGTATCAAACACCAATGAAATATGGAAGAGTAAGGAGTAAGCTTACCGATCCAGATATTGCAATGAAACACCAAGCAATAATTAAAGATGGAGCAATACAAAATTTAGAAGAGATTTTGTTAGAACGTTATCATAACAAAGCTTGCCATGGTAAAGGACGTTTAACAGCTGCTATAGTTAAAAATATAGACCATCAAAAAGCATTAAATAAAGTAATTAAAATGCAAGCTAAAGGAGCTATTTATTATGGTCCTTTTGAGTTTAGCGGAACAACTTGCTCAAGATTGGTTGCACAAACTGTACTTTGTTCTACAAGTGATTGGCTTACCAAATTAATGGTCATTTTTCCTTACACCATTTCTGCAACACCAAGATCTAATAATAAAGTATTAAATGATTGTTGCCATTATTATGAAATAAATGAAGGCAAAGTTTTAATGAAAAAGAGTAAGTTTTTTGGATTTAAAAAGATCTTTAAAATAAAAAGAGAAGAAACGATTAAAGTAACTGTAAATAACCTTGCAGTAGATTTTATTTAAGATGGAAAAGCGAATAGGAACAGTTGATGCACCAGAAAAGCCTGAAGGTTTACCAAACAATGCTCAATGGTTGTTGGGACAAGGTGCTGGAGCGTGGTTTTTTATTGCTAAAACTGAACAAAATAACAGCTACAACATAAAACGATTTTCAGCTAACGGAAGCTTAGATTGTGATAGAATATTTGAATTAGAAGAGAATGGTTCGATTTTCGATATTGCAAAACAGTATGAGTTTGTACATGTATCGCATTGTGCTAAATGTAGAATAAAACAGAATGAAATTATTTTCATTTTTAACTTTAAAGAAAAATAAATTATGAAAAAGAGAAACGTAATTATTACACTATCAACATTGTTTTTTGCTTGTGGTAGCAGTGCCGAAAACAATATATACAAAACAGTTAAAGCCATAGAGAACAAACAAGAAATTATTTCTGAAAAAACTGTTATAAAAGTA
This sequence comes from Vicingaceae bacterium, assembly GCA_049608005.1. Lineage (GTDB taxonomy): Bacteria > Bacteroidota > Bacteroidia > Flavobacteriales_E > Vicingaceae. The sequence continues at coordinate 1,923 of JBMYXB010000096.1, read as the reverse complement.
GAAGAAGAAATAAAAAGTTCTGAAATTAAAAAAGAAGCAGTTGTTGTTGAAGCCGTTAAAAAAACTCTTCCTATAGAAAAAACGGAAGAAAAAGTTATCAAAAAAACGGAAACTATAATTGCAGATGAGTTGCCAGTTGAAGAAACTAAAGTGATAAAAGAGCTTGTTTTCAAAATAAACCACACATCATGGAACAATTTACTTGAAAAAAATGTTGGTGCTACAGGTAAGGTAAATTATAAAGGAATGAAATCCGATTTGCCACAGATAAAAGAATATTTAAATTATTTAAACACAAACTCACCTAAAAAGGAGTGGACTAAAAACGAAAAATTAGCGTATTGGATTAACTTGTACAATGCCTCTACCGTATATTTAATTTCTAGTAATTATCCATTAAAAAGTATTACCAATTTAAGTGGTGGTAAACCTTGGGATAAGAAATTTGTAAAGTCTGGAGATAAGGTATATACTTTAAATCAGATAGAAAACGACATTGTTAGGCCCCGTTTTAAAGATCCTAGAATACATGCTGCATTAAACTGTGCTGCAGTTTCTTGTCCTAATTTATTAAACGAGGCATTTGTAGCCACTAAATTAAATAGCCAGTTAGATAAACAGTGTAAGGTTTGGGTTAATGATGTAACTAAAAATAAATTAGAAGACACTAAAGTAAAAGTGAGTCAGATTTTTGATTGGTATGCTGCCGATTTTAAAGCAGGTGGTGGAGTAGTAGCATTTATCAATAAGTATGCTGCAAAAAAAGTTTCGCCTAAAGCAAAAAAATCATTTTTAGAATACAATTGGGGATTGAATGAGTAATCTTTACCGCCATTCAGAGCAAAATTTTGTCAAATTTCAATTTGAATACAAAATGATGCGTGGAATCTTTTCATTATTTGAACGAGTAATTAATTCTCCCCTTGAGGGGAGATATTTTGTCCAATATCTTTGATTTGGCAACAAAATTAGAGGGGTGTTATTCTGTAGTGGTCGGATGACTGTATTTATTTGCTTAGCGTCATCCGACCACTTAGACTCTTTGGCTCAATTTGTAGATCCCCAGTCAAGCTGAGGATGACAAATTTTTATTCAAAATAACAGTTGTATTTAATACCTTTGCCACCATGTCTCAATACTCAACATCAACAATATGTGCTTTAGCAACCGCTCCAGGAATAGGAGCAATAGCAATAATTAGACTTTCGGGAGAAAAAGCTATAGAAATTTGTAATACCGTTTTTAACGGAAAAGATTTAACAGCTGTAGCATCTCATACCGTACATTTTGGAACAATAAAAGATGGCGATAAAATTTTAGATGAAGTATTGGTTTCGGTTTTTAAAGGTAAAAAATCCTTTACAGGCGAAAATTCTATTGAAATTTCTACTCACGGATCACCTTATATTCAGCAACAAGTTATTCAGCTTTTAATTAAAAACGGAGCACAATCTGCAGGGCCAGGAGAATTTACCATGCGTGCTTTTTTAAACGGAAAGTTAGATTTAAGTCAAGCAGAAGCAGTAGCAGATGTTATTGCGGCAAACTCTGAAACTTCGCACGAATTGGCAATGAAACAAATGCGTGGAGGTTTTAGTAACGAAATTCAAAAATTACGACAAGCCTTAATTCATTTTGCTTCTTTAATAGAGTTAGAGTTAGATTTTGGCGAAGAAGATGTAGAGTTTGCTGATAGAAAAGATTTAAAGGCATTGGTTACAAAGTTAAATTCGGCTTTAACCAAATTAATTCATTCATTTGATTACGGAAATGTAATAAAATCAGGTGTTCCGGTAGCAATTATTGGAGAACCCAATGTAGGTAAATCTACCTTGCTAAATGCCTTGTTAAATGAGGAAAGAGCCATAGTTTCTGATATTGCTGGTACAACCAGAGATGTAATAGAAGATGAAATGATTATTA
>JBMYXB010000095.1:0-9160 GCA_049608005.1 Vicingaceae bacterium | reverse complement strand
AAATAATTTGTCAGCCATTACATCCGAAAATAAAACAAAAAACATTGTTCTAATTGGTAACCCCAATACAGGTAAGAGCACCTTGTTTAATTCCTTAACAGGACTCAATCAAAAAATAGGAAATTTCCCTGGTGTAACTGTAGATAAAAAAACAGGTCAGTTTAGTCATAAAACAGATAAGTATAATGTTGTAGATTTACCCGGAACGTACAGTTTAAGCCCTAATTCTGAAGATGAAAGAGTAGCTAAAAACTTTTTAGAAAAAACAACCGAAAACGATCTTATTGTTGTTGTTGCAGACGCTACCAACCTTAAACGAAACCTGTTGTTGTTTTCGCAAATTGTTGATTTAAAAAAACAAGTAATACTTGTGCTTAATATGATGGATTTGCTTGAGCAAAACAAGCAAGAGATTAATATTAGTAAACTATCCAAAACATTAAATTGCCCAGTTGTTCCAATTAATGCCAAACTAAACAAAGGTATTAATCAACTTAAAGAAGAAATTAATAATTACACTTATCAGCAAAGTTCTTTTTTAGAAGAAAATTCATCAAACACAATTGATGAAACAATGCTAAGAGTTAAAAAAAATAATAAAATTGTTGATGCTGTTTTTACTTCAAAAGGAGAAAACAAATCGTATTTATTAACTAAAAAAATAGATAATATTATTACCCATAAAATTTATGGCTATTTAATTTTTTTCGCACTCTTATTTTTTATTTTTCAAGCAATATTTTCTTGGGCAGCCTATCCCATGGATTTAATTGATAATGGCTTTATATTTTTATGTGATTACGTTAGTAATCTTCTGCCAGCAGGCATGCTTAACGATTTAATTGTAAACGGAATTTTAGCAGGGTTGGGCGGGATAGTCATTTTTGTGCCCCAAATTGCCATTCTATTTGCATTTATTACCATACTTGAAGATACTGGCTATATGGCTCGTGTAAGTTTTTTAATGGATAGAATTTTACGTCAATTTGGTTTAAATGGAAAATCTGTTATTCCGCTTTTAAGTAGTACTGCTTGTGCAATTCCTGCAATTATGGGAGCAAGAACAATTGCCAATTATAAAGAACGATTAATTACTATAATGGTAGCTCCATTAATTAGTTGTTCGGCAAGAATACCCGTTTATACAATACTTATTGCCTTAGTTGTTTCGGAAGATGAATATTATGGAATTTTTAACCTGCAAGGGCTTTTAGTAATGGGATTATATTTATTAGGCTTTGCTGCAGCATTACTATCAGCTTTTGTAATGAAACTGATTATAAAATCTAAAGAAAAAAGCACCTTTACTTTAGAAATGCCTATTTATAGAGCTCCAAGATGGAAAAATGTAGGATTTGAAATTATAAGTAAAGTAAAAATATTTTTATTTGATGCCGGTAAAATAATTATAGCTATATCAATTATTTTATGGGTTTTAAGTTCTTATGGGCCAGGAAATTCTTTTCAAGAGATAGAGTTAAAATACAGTGTTACCGATTTAAATAATGTTTCAAAAGAAGAGGCTCAATCTATGATGGCATCAGATAAACTAGAAGCTTCTTATGCAGGAATAATTGGAAAAACCATTGAACCAGCTATTAAACCTTTGGGGTTTGATTGGAAAATAGGCATCTCTTTAGTAACTTCTTTTGCTGCTCGTGAAGTTTTTGTTGGAACAATGGCAACACTATATAGTGTAGGTGATGCAGATAACACACGCTCTATAAGAGAAAAAATGATGGCAGCAACCAATAGAGATACTGGTGAAAAACTTTATACTAAAGCCACAACTTTTTCGCTATTAATTTTTTATGTTTTTGCAATGCAATGTATGGCTACTTTAGCTATTGTTTATAGAGAAACCAACTCTATAAAATGGCCAATTATACAAGTGGTTTACATGGGAGCATTGGCTTACTTTTCTAGTTTATTGGTGTACACCATTTTTTCGTAATGAATCTTGATTTAGAAATACTAAAAAACTATATCCCCGAAGAAAGTATTCCGATCTTAAAAATTTGGTTTAGTCAGAAACCTTTTGAACTTAAAATTGCTAAAAAAAGAACCACAAAGTTTGGCGACTTTAGAGCTTCTTTAAAAAAGAAAACTCATCGGATAAGTGTTAATTCAGATTTAAATAAATATGCTTTTTTAATCACCTTAACTCATGAGTTTGCTCATCTATTAGTTTGGGATAGACATCAACACAAAGTAAAGGCCCATGGCGTAGAATGGAAAACCGAGTTTGCTACTTTAATGAATGTTTTAATCAAAAAAGAAATTTTTCCTGAGCATCTAAAAATAGTACTGCAAAAACATCTAAAAAACCCACCAGCATCATCTGCAAGAGATGTTAATTTAATTAATGAATTAAAAATATATGATTCCCCTAGCAATACAACTCAGTTAATTAATTTGCCAGCAGGAAGTGCCTTTAGCATCAATAATAAACGTTTTTTTATTAAAGGAAATAAAAGAAGAACACGTTTTTTATGCCAAGAAATCTCCTCTAAAAAGGAGTATTTAATTCATGGGGTTGCAGAGGTTGAGTTGATAAATGAATCATAGAAAATCAAAAGTGAATTAAGCACATAGCCGTACAAACTGATCAACTAACTTTCGACTTAACAGACTTTAAGAACTTTCTTCTTAATCTGTTAATAACTAATATTGAACTTATGCTTCTGATTAGGTGCTGTTTTACATAACTTCGTACGAGTAAAATTATAGCATTATGAATACATCATTATTAGACCCAATAGTTAATCAAAAAGTTTCTGAAATGGCAGAAAACTTAGTCGGTTCAGAAATAATTAAATTGGCTGGAGAGGTAAAAGAAAAGATTAAACAAGGTGAAAAAATTTACAATTTAACTATTGGCGATTTTAATCCTAAAATTTTTCCTATTCCTACAGAACTCAAAGAAGAAATTATTACTGCTTATCAAAATGATGAAACCAATTACCCAGCAGCTAATGGTGTTTTAGAATTAAGAGAAGCTGTATCAAGATATTTACATACGAGAGCTGGGTTAGAATATGATGCTGATCAAATTTTAATTTCTGGAGGAGCAAGACCCTTAATATATGCTGCTTTTCAAACCATAATAGATCCTAAAGACACTGTTCTTTTCCCTGTTCCATCATGGAATAACAACCACTATTCTCATTTAACAAGAGCCAAACAAGTTTTAATTGAGGCAACAGCAGAAAACAATTTTATGCCTACTGCTGCAGATATAAAACCATACATTAGCGAGGCAAACTTAATTGCTTTATGTTCGCCACTAAACCCTACAGGAACTGTTTTTACAGAAAAAGGACTAGCAGACATTTGTGATTTAGTTTTAGAAGAAAACAAAAAAAGAGGGAGTTCTAAAAAACCTGTTTACTTAATGTTTGATCAAATTTACTGGCAGTTAACTCACGGAGAAACAAGGCATTTTGATCCTGTATCTATCAATCCAGATATGAAAAACTATACGATTTATATCGATGGAATTTCTAAAGCTTTTGCTGCTACAGGAGTTAGAGTTGGTTGGGCTTTCGGCCCTCAAAAACTGATGAACAAAATGAAAGCCATTTTAAGTCATGTTGGTGCTTGGTCGCCTAAAGCAGAGCAAGTTGCAACGGCTAACTATTTAGATCAAGATGATGCTACGGATGAATATTTATTTAAAATAAAAAATAACATTAGTAAACGTTTAAATGCTTTTTACGAAGGTTTTACTACGCTTAAAAACGAAGGTTTTGCAGTGGAAGCTATACCTCCGCAAGCTGCAATGTACCTTACTGTTAAATTTGATTTAACAGGAAAAACAACTGCCGAAGGAAAAACATTAGAAACAATTGCAGAAGTAACTCAATACTTGCTAAATGAAGCAGGGTTGGCAATTGTTCCTTTCTATGCTTTTGGAGCGTCAAAAAAATCGACTTGGTACCGACTTTCTGTTGGAACTTCTGTTTATGAAGAAATTGATGAATTATTTGAAAAATTAAAAGGAGCTTTAAATAAGCTTAAGTAATTAATGATAGAATGAGTTAATGCTTTAATGATATAATATTCAATCATTTTTTCATTCACACATTTACACATTTACACATTTAAAAAAGATGAACAAAAATAACTATTGCATAATAATGGCTGGTGGTATCGGAAGTAGGTTTTGGCCTATGAGTAGAACAGATCATCCAAAACAATTTATTGATATTTTAGGAACTGGTGAAACTTTAATTCAACAGACTTACAACAGGTTTAAATTGCTTTGCCCTGAAGAAAATATTTATATCGTAACCAACGAAATTTATAAAGATTTAACCAAAGAACAACTAGCAGGCATTACAGATGAGCAAATTATTTGTGAACCAACAATGAGAAATACCGCTCCTTGTATTGCTTACGCCAATTATAAAATTGCAGCTAAAAATCCTGATGCAAATATTATTGTAGCACCTTCAGATCATTTAATTTTAAAAGAAACGGAGTTTGTTCGCGTTATGGAATTAGCATTAGACCATACTTCTAAAAATGATGATTTAGTAACTTTAGGAATTAATCCTAGCAGACCAGATACAGGTTATGGCTATATTCAATATTTAGAAAATGCAGCTTCAGAAATTAAAAAAGTTAAAACTTTTACTGAAAAACCTGATTTAGAAACTGCCAAAAAATTTATTGCAAGTGGCGATTTTTCTTGGAATTCAGGAATGTTTATCTGGAGCATTAAAAGTATCCAAAAAGCATTTGAAACACTTTTGCCACAAGTAGATAATGTATTTAAAGCTGGTTTAGGAAAGTACAATACTGCTGAGGAATATGATTTTATACAAACAGCTTATGCCACTTGCGAAAGTATTTCTGTTGATTACGGAATTATGGAAGGTTCAAAAAATGTACATGTAATAAGTGCAGATATTGGTTGGTCTGATTTAGGAACTTGGGGTTCTATTTATACGCATTTACCTTTAGATAATGATAAAAATGCTATTGTTGGTGATAACGTTATGTTGTACGATTCGTCTAACAATATCATCAATGTACCACAAGAAAAACTAGTTGTTTTACAAGGTCTTAAAGATTATATTGTGGTAGAATCTAACAACACCTTATTGGTTTGTAAAAAAGAAGAAGAACAAAAAATAAAACAATTTGTAACCGAAATAAAAGCTACAAAAGATAAAAGGTTTTATTAGTTGACGTATTCGTCATTGCGGGCTTGACCCACAATCTCATTACCAAACAAACCATTTCTATTCTCGATACATTTCGATAAAAAAATCGAAACACTCGAATTGACAATGGTTTTTAATTTACTTTTGCCTTCAATTATGAGCGAAGAAAAAAATAAAGGCGACATGTCATTTTTAGACCACCTAGAGGTTTTAAGATGGCACCTAGTTCGTTCTGCCATTGCCATCATTTTATTGGCAATTTTAGCTTTTATCTTTAAAGGATTTATTTTTGATGATGTTATTTTAGCTCAAAAGAGTTCAGATTTTTGGACCTATCAATTGTTTTGTAAATTTTCTCATTTAATAGGAAATGGAGATGCACTTTGTATGGAAGATATGAGTTTTAGTCTCATAAACATTACCATGAGCGGACAGTTTTCGTTGCACATTATGGTTTCTTTAGTGTCAGGAATAATCTTAGCTTTTCCTTATATTTTATTTGAAATTTGGCGTTTTATTACTCCTGCATTAGCCAAAAAAGAAAAACGCAATGCCTTAGGTTTAGTTTTTTCAGGTTCTATTCTTTTTAGTTTAGGAATTTTATTTGGATACTTCTTTGTTTCCCCACTATCTGTTCAGTTTTTAGGGAATTACACCGTTAGTAGTCAGGTTCAAAACCAAATAACTTTAGGTTCTTTTATCTCTACTGTTACTACTGTTACATTGGTTTGTGGCCTAGTATTTCAACTGCCATTAATTGTTTATTTCTTATCTAAATTAGGTTTGCTTACGCCTGAATTTATGCGAAAATACAGAAAGCATGCTGTAGTAATTACCCTAGTTTTATCTGCAATTATTACTCCTCCAGATGTTTCTAGCCAGGTATTATTAACCATTCCGTTATTAATACTTTATGAATTTAGCATCTATATTTCTAAAATGGTAGAGAAGAAAGAAAAATAACACAAAGCTCTTTTCAATGCAGTACAATAAAAAAGAAGATTACGGAGTTTATCCTGAAAGTGCTGAAAGATTCATCGCAATGACGACTAATTAATCCTTACTTTTAACCTATGATTCTAAGAGCAGAAAACATCGTGAAAAAATACGGAAAACGAACGGTTGTAAAAGGCGTATCATTTAATGTTAAACAGGGTGAAATTGTTGGTTTATTAGGGCCAAATGGTGCAGGAAAAACTACTTCATTTTATCAAGTGGTTGGTTTAGTACAACCTAATTCTGGTGCAGTTTTTTTGGATGATAAAAACATAACCAAACTACCCATGTACAAAAGAGCACAAATGGGTATTGGCTATTTACCACAAGAAGTTTCTGTTTTTAGAAAACTAAGTGTAGAAGATAATATTTCTGCCATATTAGAAATGATGCCTTTATCTAAAGAAGAACAACAAAATAGACTAGAAGAATTAATTGAAGAATTTAGTTTAGGTCATGTAAGAAAAAATTTAGGCCATAATTTAAGTGGAGGAGAAAAAAGAAGAACAGAAATTGCTAGAGCTTTAGCATCTAACCCTAATTTTATTTTATTAGACGAACCTTTTGCAGGTGTTGATCCTATTGCTGTTGAAGATATCCAAAGCATTGTTTATAAGCTTAAAGAAAAAAACATCGGCATTTTAATTACCGACCATAATGTACAAGAAACATTAAGTATTACCGATAGGGCCTACCTGTTATTTGAAGGCAATATTTTAAAAGCTGGTACTGCCGAAGAATTAGCTGCCGATGAACAAGTTAGAAGAGTTTATTTAGGTCAGAATTTTGAATTAAGAAGAAAAGTTTAGTCTTTATCGTAAACAACAATGAAATTAAATAAGATATTAGTAATTGAGGATGACATGATAATCCAACTTTTTATAAAGAAAGTGCTTAAGAATGCTGGCTTTGAAATTACTGGTTTAGCAAGAAATTGTGATAAAGCTTTAGAGCTTTTAGCAACTACAACTCCTGATTTAATTTTAATGGATATAGGTATTTCTGGCAATAAAGATGGCATTGAAACTGCCGAATTAATTAATAAAGATTATAACATTCCTATAATATTTATGACCGGAAACTCTGATGCTTCAACTACCAAACGAGCAAAAAAAATAAATCCAATTGATATTTTGATAAAACCCATATCAGAAAACCAATTAAAAACGAAACTGTTAAGTTTAAAAACTGTTGATTAATCTAATTTTTTGTTTTTCTAAACAACAAAGCTCTCTATCTCAAAACTTAACATCTTTCAAATTTAGTTGCAAGGTAGTTTGCCCGTTCCAGTGGTTTTCTTCAATATTGTAGGCAATACTAAAAGGCATTCCTTCATCTAGTTCATCTAAAATTTCACCTAACCCAAAACCAATACAATTAAATTTTAAATCAGGGTTTTCTTCCTGAAACACTTCTAACCTTAAATGCGTTTTATCGCCACCTATTTTACGTGAATTTGAAGTCATAAAAACATTTTCACTCATAAAAACTGGTCGCATATTACTTGGTCCAGTAGGTGCAAACTGTTTTAGTATAGCATTAAATTTATTGTTTATTTGTGTTAACTGTAATTCCGAATCAATACCTATTTGAGGGGTTAACAGTTCTTCTGTTATTTGACTAGAAACAACCTCTTCAAATTTTTCGGTAAAAGCAGCAACATTCTCTAATTTCATGCTCATTCCGGCAGCATATTTATGCCCCCCAAACTGTTCTAACAAATCGCTGCAAGCATCAATGGCATTGTACACATCAAAATCTAAAACTGACCGTGCAGATCCCGTTGCCATACCATTAGATTCGGTTAAGATAATGGTTGGTCTGTAATACGATTCTATTACACGCGAAGCAACAATTCCGATAACCCCTTTGTGCCAATCTTTTTTATATAAAACAGCCGATTTTTTTTCTTGAAGTGCTTTATCATCATCAATCATTTTGAGTGCTTCAAGCGTAATTATTTTATCCAATTCTTTACGATCGGTATTTAGCTCATTAATATGATTTCCAAATTCCAAGGCTTTTTTTGAAACTTCTTCCACCAACATTTCTACTGCTTTTTTCCCCGATTCTATTCTTCCTGCAGCATTAATTCTTGGAGCAATTGTAAACACAATATCGGTAGTTGTTAACTCTTTATCTTTTTTGGCTAAATCCAACATTGTTTTAATTCCCAAACGCGGATTTTCATTAATTACCTTTAAACCATAATGTACAAAAACCCTATTTTCGCCAGTTATAGGAACAATATCAGCACAAGTACTTACTGCCAACAAATCTAAATACGTTAATAATTTAGCTTCATCTTTATTGGTTTTTTGTGTGAAAGCTTGCATTAACTTAAACCCTACTCCACAACCAGATAATTCTTTGTAAGGATAATTACAATCTTCTCTTTTCTGATCTAAAACCGCAACAGCATTCGGAATTTCTTTGCCCGGTCTGTGGTGATCGCAAATAATAAAATCAACTCCTTTTTCGGTGGCATAAGCTACTTTATCAATGGCTTTAATACCACAATCTAAGGCAATAATTAGTTTAAAATTATTCTCAGCAGCATAATCTATTCCTTGATACGAAATTCCATAACCTTCTGTATACCGGTCAGGTATGTAGTACTCTAGCCCGTATTGGTTTTGATCAAGTGCTGGATAAAAGTTCTTTAAATATGAATATACTAATGAAACGGAGGTTGTTCCATCCACATCATAATCTCCATAAATTAAAATGTTTTCTTTATTATCGATTGCAGCAATTAAGCGTTCAACTGCTTTATCCATATCCTTCATTAAAAAAGGATCGTGTATTTCATCTAAATTGGGTCTAAAAAATGCTTTAGCCTTTTCAAAAGAATCAATTTTTCGTTGTAATAAAATATTGGTTAACGTTTCATCTAGGCTGTTAAGCTCTGAAGAAAGCTGCACAATTGCCTCAGAACTAGCTTTTTCTTTTATATTCCAACGTTTAGTCATAGTTGTTCAAAGATACTTTTT
>JBMYXB010000094.1:0-9364 GCA_049608005.1 Vicingaceae bacterium | reverse complement strand
GTAACCGTAAAAGTTAATGCCGAAATGCCGATTACAACAGGTACAAAAATTCCACTTACTTTATCACCTAGTTTTTGAATTTCCGGTTGATCTTGTTGTGCATTTTTTACTAACTCAATAATTTTAGACAGCACCGTTTCATTCCCTACTTTTTCAGCTTTCATCTTAATGGAACCATCTTCTACTATGGTTCCTCCCACAACTTTATTTGACACAGTTTTAGATACTGGGATACTCTCGCCAGAAATCATTGCCTCATTAATTATAGCTTCTCCCCAAATAATTTCGCCATCAACAGCAATCTTATCACCCGTATTAAATTGTAATATATCCCCTTCTACTATATCAGCATAGTCTACCAATTCAATTTCTCCATTAGTTAAAACTCTTTTCGCTTCTGTTTTTTGTAACTGATTAAGTTCCTTAATTGCTGTTGTAGTCTGCTTTACCGATCGATGTTCCAAAACATTTCCTAATAAAACAAGTGTTGTTATGGTTGCTGCTGTTTCATAAAACAAGTAATTGTGTGCTTCCGGCATTCCCAAATAAGTCATTGTACCATAAAGACTGTATCCAAATGCTGATGTAATACCTATTACAATTAACACATCCATGTTAGGCACTCCTGTTTTTAAAGAACCTAAAGCACTCTTGCCAAAATGATGTAACCCAACTAAAAACACCGGAATACACAATCCTAATTGCACCCAAACATTGTTTAAAAAGAAATCATGCGAAAAAAACATGTGCATAAACAAAGGCAATGTAAATAATAAGGTAAAATAAAATTTCTTTTCTATTGACGAAAGTCCTTCATCATTAGGAATTTCATCTAGCACTTTAAACCCTATTTTATTTATCCCCTCCTTTACTTCTTCAATACTAAGATTAGAAGCATTTACATAAGAAGCTTCACCTGAAGAAAAGTTGACAGATACCTTTTCCATCCCTTTTTTTTCTAATTGTTTCTTTATTCCTAAAGCACAATTAGCACAAGTCATTCCTTCAATATTTAATGTTATTTTCTCAGGTTTAGACATATATCAAAATTACGCAATAAAGCACATAAAAATTATTATCAAATTTTATAGATAAAAGTTTTCTTTTTTGAAAAAAGCAGTATATTTGCCGCTCCTTAACGGGAAAAATGGTAGATGTAGCTCAGTTGGTTAGAGCACTGGTTTGTGGTGCCGGGGGTCGTGGGTTCGAATCCCATCTTCTACCCATTAAATAAAAAAAGCTTCTCAGAAATGAGAAGCTTTTTTTATTTAACCAATTCTGAAAAATTGACATTTCTACTTTTCGATTACTGAAAATTTTTCAGTTTACAAATAACTTTTACTGCCATTTTTTCAACCCTAACTATCTGGCATTTATATTGATAGAAACAACACCAAAGATCATGATCTTATAATAATTTAAAATAAATTTTATTGTTTAACCAGTCTGTTAGTCATAATTACTTTCCGGACTTACAGGCACAAAATTTTTGGAGGATTAAATTATGGGAACATTAATCAAAAATAACAACGGTTTTTTTCCAAGCGTTCCATCTTTATTTGATGATTTTTTTACAAGAGATTTATTTAATCATAAAACCAGTTTAAGTAAAGATGCAGATACGCTCCCTGCTGTAAACATTCAAGAAACAGCTAGTAGTTTTGAACTAGAAGTAGCTGCACCAGGAATGAACAAAGATGACTTTAATATTGAGTTAAATAATGGCACTTTAATTATTAACGCTCAACGCACAAAAGAAATTGAAGATAAAGGAGATAACTACACTCGAAAAGAGTTTAACTACCAACAATTTCAGCGGTCTTTTCAGTTGCCACAAATGGCAATTAAAGAAGAAGGTGTTTCTGCTCAATATAATGATGGAATACTGAGCATTTCAATTCCTAAAAAGGAAAATTCTGAGGTGACCGCTACTAGAAAAATAACCATTTCTTAAAAGTATTTAGGGGAGCTATCTCCCCTAATGTTATACTAATTAATCTTTTTTTTATGAAAGCTCTTTTTAAAATAACACCTTTTTTTGAAAGAAGTATTGATGAAATTTTACAAACTGGCTTCTTTAACTCTTTAGACAGTAACATTATAGAACTTGAGAATTGTTACCTTTTAGAAATTTCGGTACCTGGAATGGATAAAAAAGATTTAGAGATTGAACTTGACAATAGCCTTTTAACAGTTACTGGAAATCAACAAAAAAACAAACAACACATTGGAAACAAATTATTGGAATTTAATCGAAAAAAGGTGAAACGCTCATTCTTTTTACCCAAAAATATAGCCTTAGATAAAATAAGTGCTCAATGTAAAAACGGATTGTTAGAAATTACTATCCCAAAATTAAAAGCTTCAACATATCATAAAAAAATACCTGTTAAAGGTAGTGTAGTTGAAAATAAAAATAAATGGTTTACACCAATTTTTAACTTTTTTAAATTTAAGAAACTATGATTAGCGAAAATCAAATAATGAGAAAGATAAAGATGGATGTTAATGAAAATAACATTCGAATTGAAATAAAAATAAAGGGGTTAGTTGGCAATAATTACAAACTCTATATAACACAAAACAACCTTTCTATAGCTGCTTTAACACAAACAAAAGCTGCAAACAACAAAACCCTTAAATACGCTTTTAAAACTTCTTCTTTTATTTTACCCTGCCTAGTAAACAAAAACTCTATTAGCAGTTACATTAAAAATGGTATGCTAATAATTACACTAGAACGAACTAAAAATTTAAAAAGTAAGAACAAAATGTTTTGTAAAGCAAGCTAAACAAATGTTTTAAACAAAAAAGCTTCTAAATATTGAGAAGCTTTTTTTATTTTTTGTATTTCATTAAAAGATTGGGATAATCAGAAATAATACCATCTACTCCTCTTTCAACTAAAAGATCAATTGTTTCAGCATCATTAACTGTCCAAACATGTAGTTCTTTACCCATTGCATGTACTCTATCAATAATAGCTTTAGTGGCATGCGTATGCTTTACAATTATTTCATCCACAAAATGATAACGTTTTAAGGGTTTTAGATTTACTCCTTTATCCCACGAAAGTGGTAAGTTAGCATGTTTTCCAACAAACAACTTACCTGTTCTTATTTCATTATCCAATTTATGAACTCTAAATAAAGCCCTATCGTTAAAAGAAATTACTTTACACCAAGCCTTTGCATTGTTATTCTTAATTACATTAACAATGTGTCGTTCTATGTTTGGATAATACATAAAACTGTATTTCGTCTCAATTAACAACTCCGCTCTACCATCTATTAATTGAATTACTTGTTCTAAAGTAGGCACTCTCTCTTTAGTATAATACTTATTGAATTTAAACCCAGCACTGTGTTTTTGAATTTCTTCAAAAGTCTTTGTTTTTACAAAGCCTATACCTGTAGTAGTTCTTCGTAACGATCTGTCATGCAAAACAATAATTACATTGTCTTTAGTTTGTTGTACATCAATTTCAATTCTATCAACACCTAAATCTAAAGCCAGTTGAATAGAAGCTAATGTATTTTCGGGAGCTAAACCTGCTGCTCCTCTATGGCCTGTAACTGTTATTTTTTTATTGGAAGTCAATTATTTAATTGGAAAATAAATTAACGTTCTTCTTTCATCTTCTACCACCTCTGCTGGATCATCAATATACTCTTCCCAGCTGTCCCCATTAATTTCATATCCTTTTGCTTTGATATAAGCTAACATCCCATCATAAGTAGCTTTTAATTTCATGTAAGAACCTACATGAATTGTTTTTAACGCTTTACCAGCATAAGTTTCTCCTTTTTTAATTCTACCATCTAAAGCTAAGTCTTCAGGTAAATTAACAACTGGAATTGCTGCATCAAACTCACATTCCATTTCTTCAATAGAAAACTTTTTGGTTATTGCTATAGGAGCTGAAGCCATATCTAGCTGAGCAATTCCCATTAACGCCATAATTTCGCCATAAGCTGCGCCCATCTTAGCACTAATAGCATCTGGCATTAAACTAGAGCTTTCCGAAATATATAAAATAGCTTTACTTTCTACTGTTTCTTCTGTAACCTCAATACTTGGTTCAGCGTTCATTTTTTCACAAATTTCTTTAATGTTAGCTAAGCCCTCTTCAAACTGGGGTCCCATCATTTCTTCTAAATCCATAAAAAGCATCATTGGTCTTTGAGAAAAAGGAATATCTCCTTGGTCATACCATACTACCTTTATCGCATTGCCTTCTTTTATATAATTAAAACCTCCAACTGAAGACATTACCCATGGTTCTATAAATGTAAGTGAATAAACCATTTTTTCATTAGGAACAATTTCTGTAATGGTCATATTTCCTTTTCCTGAGACTTCTCCATCCCAGCCCATTACCGCACCAACAGCTTGTTCATCTTTTTCAATTGTATATTTTGCTCCAGGATCTGCTGCTGCCCATGGTGACCATGCTGCCCAATTAGCAAATTTTGTTGTTTGATCAAATACAATAGTTGCATCCGCTTCAATTTCAATACTTCTTTCCACACGGTAATCTGCTGGTCCTACAAATCCTAGTACCACATAAATTGCTATAAGAAGTACAATAAAGACTCCTATTCCTTTTAAAATTTTCATAATATATAAGTTAGGTTTAGTTGTAAATATAATAATTTATGACAACTCTACAACACTATAATCATTCAACTCATTATAGATACTATCTCGTTCAATTGGCTGTCTGTTAACATCTTGTATTAGGGCAATCATTTGTTCTGTAGTCATAACAGGTTTTTGCTCTTCAGCTCCTGCCATTGTGTATATTTTAGTAGAATCATCAACTGTTCCATCAATATCATTCACACCAAATGACAATAATAATTGAGTAGTTTTTCTGCCAATCATTGGCCAGTAAGCTTTAATATGATTGAAATTATCTAAGAAAATTCTAGCAATGGCATACATTTTTAAATCTTTTACAATACTTACTTCTTCAATATCCGACATCTGATTGTTTCCATTTCTAAATTTTAATGGAATAAAAGCATTAAACCCTCCTGTTTTATCTTGTAATTCTCTTAATCTATTCATGTGGTCAACTAAATGTTTAGCTTCTTCAACATGTCCATAAAGTATAGTTGCATTAGAAGGCATTCCAACGCTGTGGGCTGCCTCATGCATTTCTAGCCACTCTTCACCCGTACATTTGTCTTTACAGATTTGATCTCTTACAGATTTATCAAAAATTTCAGCTCCACCACCAGGTAAAGAACCCTGACCAGCATCTTTTAAAATTTGTAAACATTCTTTATAACTAACCTTTGCTTTACGGGCCATATAATCTAATTCCACAGCCGTAAACGCTTTTACGTGTAAATCGGGTCTAATCTCTTTTATTTTACTAATAAGATTTTTAAAGTATTCTAATCCCATTTTAGGATGAACCCCTCCAACTATATGAACCTCAGTAATATCTTTACCTTCATAAGCTTTTATAGCATCAAAAATTTCTTCTTCACTTAACTCCCAAGCATCATAATCATCACTGTTTCTTAAAAACTTTGAATATGCACAAAATTTACAATCAAAAACACAAATATTTGTTGGTTCTATATGAAAATTCTTATTGAAGTATGTCTTGTTCCCATGTCTTCTTTCTCTAATATAATTAGCTAAAACGCCTAAATAACTTACATCTGCATGCTCAAATAAATAAATCCCTTCATCAGAAGTAATTCTTTCTTCATTTTTTACTTTATCAATTATTGTTGACAAAGTACTATCAGTTACCGTTTCTTGTAAAAATTCTATCGACATCAAATTCTAATTTTATTTTAGCAAATGTACTTATCTTAATCTAAATTATTTAATCCTAAAATTTAGGTATTTCCAATAAAAGCAACCATTTTAGATTTAACACCGTCTTTTATGTGGAGATTGTTTTTAAAGTTAATTAGATAGGTAGTTAAGCAAATTCCAATCTCCTGCCTTTGAATATTAAAGCCTCATTAGTTTGGGGCTTTTTTCATATAAATACTTTTTCTGGATTCATTATACCATTAGGATCAAAAAGCTTTTTAATATTTTTTTGAAGCGTTAGTTCTACACTACTAAAAGGAATATCCATATAACTTTTCTGCACATAACCAATTCCATGTTCTCCTGAAATTGTGCCTTTTAACTCAATACATAAATTAAAAATTTCTCTTATTCCTTTCGGTAATTCTTTATTCCAAGCTTCATCACTCATATCATCTTTTATAATATTGATGTGTAAATTACCATCACCTGCATGTCCGTAACAAACAGATTTAAAGCCATATTTAGCACCAACCTCTTTTACTCCTTTTAATAATATTGGTAATTCAGCTCTTGGCACAACAGTGTCTTCTTCTTTGTAAATAGATTTTGCTTTTACAGCTTCTCCAACTACCCTCCTAATTTTCCACAATTTATCTTTTTGTGCAGCATCTTCTGCAAACAATATCTCATCACATTTAAATTGTTCTAATACATTGTAAATTGTTTCACAATCTTTATAGAGTGTTTCTTTATCATTTCCATCTACCTCAATTAACAAATGTGCTTGAATATTTTCTGGAATAACAATTGAGTCATCTCCTATGTATTCAGCGCCCCACGTTAGCGCATCTCTTTCCATAAACTCCATCCCCGAAGGAGTGATGCCCGCTCTAAATATTGCTGAAACTGCCTCACAAGCTTCTTCTGCAGAATAAAAAGGTACCAACATTAATAAATCATTTTTAGGATAGGGAATTAGTCTAAAAACAGCTTTTGTAATAATTCCTAATGTACCTTCACTACCAACTAATAATTGAGTTAAATTATAGCCTGTTGAATTTTTCAGCGTATTTGCTCCAGTCCAAATAGTTTCTCCTGTTGGCAAAACTACTTCAAGATTAAGAACATAATCATTCGTTACCCCATACTTAACAGCTTTTGGACCTCCTGAATTTTCAGCTAAATTTCCACCAATAAAACAACTTCCTTTACTTGCTGGGTCTGGCGGATAAAACAATCCAACTTCTTGCACTGCTTCTTGAAACACCTGAGTAATAACACCAGGTTCTATAGTTGCTTGTAAGTTACGTTCGTCTATTTCTAAAATAGAGCTGAATCGCTCCATTGAAAGTAAAACTCCTTTATTTACCGGTAAAGCTCCCCCACTTAATCCTGTTCCTGCTCCTCTTGGTGTTAAAGGAATATTGTTTTTATTACAACATTTTAATATATCAGCAATTTCTTCAGGAGTTCTAGGTAAAACAACAATTTCAGGATAAAAAATTAAGTCTTCTGTTTCATCTTTACCGTATTTTTTAAAAGCTTCCTCATCAAACAAAACATATTGTTCTCCAACTATTTTAATTAGTTCTTGTATTATTTTTTTATCTACCGAATTGTAATTGGTCATGCTGGTTAAATTAAATTGAATTTAAAATTACTAATTAATGAAAATAAATCTCAAATATATTTTATATTTGCAGCCTTGAAATTTTGGCTCTGTAGCATAACTGGATAGTGCACCTCGTTACGGCCGAGGAGGTTCGGGGTTCGAATCCCTGCAGGGTCACAAAATTTTATTAACAAAAGCCTTTCTTGTAAAGGCTTTTGTTTTTTTATGAAACTTTATTTACAATGAAACAAATAATTCACAATTTCACTCAAAACCCTAAAAACGATATTTTATCTGGATTAACTGTTGCTTTAGCATTAGTGCCAGAAGCAATTGCATTTGCTTTTGTTGCCGGAATTGATCCTCTAGTAGGTTTATATGGTGCTTTTATGATGGGGTTAGTGACTTCCATTTTTGGAGGAAGACCAGGAATGATATCTGGAGCTACAGGAGCAATGGCTGTAATTATGGTGCATTTAATTCAACAAGGGAACGAAGTTGGTTTAACCCTTGCTAACCCAGTAGAAAATTTAGGATTACAATGGTTATTTATTACGCTACTTTTTGTTGGAGGTATTCAAATATTAGCAGGTGTTTTAAAACTAGGAAAATTTGTTCGTTTAATTCCTCACCCTGTTATGATGGGGTTTGTAAACGGATTGGCTATTGTTATCTTTTTATCTCAACTAGGATTGTTTAAAGAAAAAGTTGGTGGAGAAACACAATGGTTAAGCGGTATGGATTTATATACAATGTTAGGGCTTGTAGCGCTAACAATGGGTATTATGTTTGGTTTACCTAAGCTAACAAAAAAAGTACCAGCGGCTCTTACCGCTATTATTATTGTTGGTGCTATAACAATTTTTAGTGGACTTGATGTTGGTACAGTTGGTTCTTTTATTAAAGAAGGTGGCGGTACTGGATTAGAAGGTTCGTTACCTACATTTCAAATTCAAATTTTTGGATTGTTTGATTCAATTTCTGGGCATTGGAGTTTGGTTATTTCTACTGCTTTTCTTTTAGCTGCTGTAGGTCTTATTGAATCCCTAATGACTTTAAACCTTATTGATGATTTAACAGAAACTAGAGGAAGCGGAAACAGAGAATGTGTTGCTCAAGGTGGAGCAAACATCTTAAATGGATTATTTGGAGGAATGGGTGGTTGTGCCATGATTGGACAGTCACTAATTAACGTTAATTCAGGTGGTAGAGGAAGACTTTCTGGTATTATTGCTGCATTAGCTCTTTTAGCCTTTATTTTGTTTGGTGCTCCATTAATTGAACAAGTACCTTTAGCTGCTTTAGTTGGGGTTATGTTTATGGTGGTTATTGGAACATTTGCTTGGAGTAGTTTTAGGATTTTAAACAAAATACCTTTAGGAGATGCAGTTGTTTTAATTGCCGTTTCTGCTATAACAGTTTGGCAAGATCTAGCTATTGCTGTTATTGCTGGGGTAATTATTTCTGCTTTAATTTTTGCTTGGCAAAACGCTACTATGATTAGAGCACGTAAACGGACAAAAGAAGATGGAACTTTAGTTTATGAAGTTTGGGGACCATTATTTTTTGGATCAACACAAAATTTCAATTCAAAATTTGATGCTAAAAATGACCCTGATAAAATTGAAATCGATTTTATTGAATCTAAAGTAAATGACCATTCTGGTATTGAAGCTTTAAGAAGTATTATTCATAAATACACTGATCTAGGAAAGTCAATAAAACTAACACATTTAAGCCCTGAGTGTATTGATTTGTTATTAAAAGCTGAACCAAATTTAGAAGAGAATGTTGAGCGCTCTATAGAAGACCCACGTTACCATGTAGTAACAGATATAATGGATTCAGAGGTTTAGACCAATCTCAAAAAAGAAAAATTCATGTCAATAACTTCTTTAAAATCTTACTAACACCTTTACTATAAATCTTTAACTTCGCACCTTTAATAAAGACTTTATTTCATTAATG
>JBMYXB010000093.1:0-9483 GCA_049608005.1 Vicingaceae bacterium | reverse complement strand
AACAAGTTTAGATGAAACAATATTTGAACAAAATGTTGCTCACGGTTATTGGGTATTATCAAAAGCTGCTGGTTTATTTGTTGATGGTAAAAAAGGCCCTGTTTTATTAAACTATGGTTTAGATGAATGTAGGTTTACCAAGCCTGTTTACCCCGGAATGACTTTAGGAGTTCGTTTTACTGCCAAAGAAAAAATATCTCAAGAAAAGAAAGAATTTGCTGAAGGAGAAGAAATACCTAAAGGAATGGACATTAAAAAAGGAATTGTAAAATTCTTAGTTGATGTTTATGATGAAACAGGAGAAACAGTAGCATTGGCTACCATTTTAACAATGATAAAATTTAAACAACAATAGTTTTTGGTGTATGGTGTATGGTTTTTAGATAATTCCATACACCAAACACGAATCACAAAACACCAATAAATGGGATTTTTAAATTATAATGATTTAGATGTTTGGAAAGAGTGTAGAAAGCTTGTTTCTGAAATTTATATGATTACCAAAGGTTTTCCAAATGAAGAAATATATGGGTTAACAAATCAACTTAGACGTGCATCAATTTCTGTTATCTCTAATATTGCTGAAGGTACTGGCAGAAATACGACAAAAGATGCTTTACAGTTTTTTTACATTTCAAGAGGATCTCTTTTTGAAGCAGAAGCACAAATACTTATCGCAAAAGATTTAGAATATCTGTCAGAAGAAAAATTAAAAGAAATACTTTTACAATTTACAACTTGTAAAAAATTATTAAATGGATTTATTAATTATCATAAATCTAAACTATCAACCAAAAACTAAACACTATACACTAAAATGTTAAACTCACTTACACCAAACCTAATGGTAAACGATGTTGAAGAAACAGTCGAATACTACACAGATGTTTTAGGATTTACTTTACTAATGACAGTTCCTGAAACAGGAAAATTAGATTGGGCAATGGTAAAACGTAATGATGTTATCATCAACTTTCAAACAAAAAAGAGTTTATCATCAGAATTGCCTCGTATGGCTGGCGAAAAACCTGGTGGTGGATTAACTTTTTACATTAAAGTAGATAGAATTACAGAGATACACGAAGAATTATTTAACAACGAAGTAGAAATAATTTCAGATTTAGAAAGTACATTTTACAATACCATTGAGTTTTCAATAGTTGATGTAAATGGTTATGTATTAACTTTTTCTGAGGAACAGGAATAATTTCCATTGTAATGTCATTCCGATTGAAGTGAGGCACGAACGAAACAGAGGAATCTTTTGATTAAATAAAAGACAATGCAGCACAACTATTTTGTTTACATTACAACAAACCCCAATAAAACAGTTTTATATACAGGTGTTACTAATGATTTAAAACGAAGATTATTTGAACATCAAGAAAACAAAGAAAAGAGCAATACATTTACTGGTAAATATTATTGTTATAAATTAATTTACTTTGAACATTTCTCTAATATTGAACAAGCAATTGCTAGAGAAAAGCAAATAAAAAACTGGACAAGAATAAAGAAAGAACATATCATTAATCTTAAAAATCCTGATTGGAATTTTCTTAATGACGAAATTTTCAGTTTATAAATAAAAAGATACCTCGGCTCTGCTCGGTATGACAAATAAAAAAATATGAACGCAACAGAACAAGGAACAGTAGAAATAGCAATTAACGATAAGGGAATTGCAACAATAGAATTTTTTCATCCATTAAGTAATTCTTTACCGGGTAAAGTATTAAACAAATTAGCAGATACCATTACCGAAGCTGGTAAAAATGATGCAATTAAAGTAATCATCTTAAAATCGGCTGGCGAAAGAGCATTTTGTGCTGGAGCAAGTTTTGATGAATTAATTTCTATTAATGATTTAGAAACCGGAAGAGTTTTCTTTTCGGGGTTTGCAAACGTAATTAATGCTGCACGTAAATGTCCGAAATTAATTATCGGGCGTGTACAAGGAAAAGCTGTTGGTGGCGGAGTTGGTATGGCAAGTGCAGTTGACTTTTGTTACGCAACTAAACACGCTTCAGTTAAATTAAGCGAATTAGCTGTAGGAATTGGGCCTTTTGTAGTTGGGCCAGCAGTAGAACGTAAAGTTGGAACTTCAGCAATGAGTATGATGGCTATTAACGCTACCGAATGGTATTCTGCTGAATGGGCTCGTGAAAAAGGATTATATGCCGAAACGTTTGATGATGCCAACCAAATGGATGAAGCCATTGAAGTTTTAGCCAACAAATTAGCAACTTCTAACCCAGAAGCAATGAGCATGTTAAAAACTGTTTTTTGGACAGGTACAGATAACTGGGATACTTTATTGGCAGAACGAGCTGCAATGAGCGGTAAATTAGTGTTATCTGATTTTACCAAAAATGCCATTAACGCTTTTAAGAAGAAGTAATTAAACTGACACACAACACTCAAAAGGCTGACATCTGTCAGTCTTTTTTTATACATAAAACTGAACTTTATACTAGTTATTAACCTAAACAATAGTATAAATTATGAGTCAAACAGTAGAAATAAATCAAGGAGAAATTAAAATTAATTTTAAAACTCCTACAGCAGGAAAAATATCTTTTAAAGAGTTGGGATTAACCAACGATAACCTTTTTTTTGAGGGTGGTTTAGTTCGGTTGGTTTTCGATTTTGAAGGAATTGGAGAACACCATTACTTTAAAATGCCAACCATTGAGGTATCTTACAAAGAAGATATGGATGAAACGCATTGGCAGTGTGATTTTAATGAAACAACTATTTTAGATAAAACCGATCATCATGGTCATTCTACCGTAATTTTATTAAACAGAAATAAATTAAGTGAGTTAGAACACCATCATCAAAATGCATTAATTTTACACGCTGAATTCCCAAAACCTGCACACATTATTGCAGAAAACTCGTATATAAATTTCTTTAACTAATCAAAAAAGCCTTCCGAAACAAGTTCGGAAGGCTTTCTAATTGTTTTTTTGATTATCCACCAAAATCATCAAATCGGATGTTTTCATCTGGAATACCAAAATCCTCTCCCATTTTCTGAACACATACATTCATCATTGGTGGACCACAGAAATATAATTCTATATCCTCTGGAGCTTCGTGTTTATTTAAATACTCATCTATCACCACTTGGTGTACAAATCCTGTAAACCCATCTCCATCTGGATCATTTACATCTTTTTTGTTTACCCACTTGTCAGATTCTAATGCATCAGACAATACTAAGAAAAACTTAAAGTTTGGAAATTCTTTTTCTAAGTCTCTAAAATAGTGAATATAAAACAACTCAGCTCTAGATCTACCTCCATACCAATATGTTACTGTTCTTCCTGTTTTTAACGTTTTAAACAACTCATATAAGTGAGAACGCATAGGTGCCATTCCTGCTCCACCACCAACATATAACATCTCAGCTTCAGAATCATTAATAAAGAATTCACCGTAAGGTCCAGATATTGTTACTTCATCACCAACTTTTTGATTAAAGATATAAGAAGAAACAACTCCAGGGTTAACATCCATCCAAGCGTTTTTAGCTCTATCCCAAGGTGGTGCAGCAACCCTAACGTTTAACATAATTTTTCTTCCTTCAGCAGGATAAGAAGCCATAGAATAAGCTCTAATTACTTCTTCATCATTTTTCATTACTAAGTTTCTAACAGCAAATCCGCCTTCAGCCCAATCCTTTTCAAACTTATCAGGCTCTCCTGGATGATCTTGAGGATGTGCTTTAATGTCCATATCAGCCCACTTAATGGTACAAGCAGGAACTTTAATTTGGATGTATCCTCCTGCTTTGTAGTCCATATCTTCTGGAACTTCAACAATAAACTCTTTAATATAAGTTGCAACATTGTAGTTAGAAACCACCTTAGCTTGGAATTCTTTAATTCCTAAGATTTCTTCTTCTACTTCAACCTCCATGTTTTCTTTTACCTTAACCTGACAACCTAATCTGTGATTAGTTGCGATCTCTTTTCTACTAAAAGATGGCGTTTCTGTTGGAAGAATAGATCCTCCACCCTCATGAACTTGACAAACACATTGTGCACATGTTCCACCACCACCACAAGCAGATGGTAAAAATATACCCTGACTACTTAATGTGTTTAATAGTGTATCACCACCATTTACTTCTAATTTTTTATCGCCATTAATGGTAATAGTAATTTTACCTGAAGGCATTAATTTTGCTTTAGCAAATAACAACACACTAGTAAGTGCAAGTACCACTACAAAGAATACAACTATTGCTATAATTATTAATTGAATATCCATTTTTTATCAGTTATAAAGTTTAAAAGTTATTGAGTTAAAAGTTTTTACTCTTAATTGATAACTTCTTAATGTCTTAAATTCTATTTTAAAGTTCAAATCCTAAAAATCCTAAGAAAGCTAATCCCATAAGACCTGTTAGTAAAAATGCCATTCCTACTCCTCTAACCGGACCTGGAATGTGAGAATATTTAATTTTTTCTCTAATTGCAGCAATTAAAACAATTGCAATAAACCAACCAAAACCTGAACCTAATCCGTAAACAGTAGCTTGACCAATGTTAGCAAATTGTTTTTGTTGCATAAATAAAGCTGCTCCTAAAATGGCACAGTTTACAGCAATTAACGGTAAGAAAATACCTAAAGCACCGTATAAAGCAGGAGAAAATTTCTCTACTAACATTTCTACCAATTGTACAATAGATGCAATTACTGCAATAAACATAATAAAGCTTAAGAAGCTTAAATCCATTGTAGCATATTCATCTCCTAACCAAGATAAGGCTCCCTCTTGAAGCACCAATGTTTCTAGCAAGTAGTTAATTGGCGTTGTAACAACCAATACAAATATTACTGCAGATCCTAATCCAACAGCAGTTTTTACAGTTTTAGATACCGCCAAATATGAACACATTCCGAAAAAGAAAGTGAAAACCATATTGTCGATAAAAGCACTTTTTATAAATATATTTAAGTATTCCATAATTAATGTTTGAATGTTTGAATGCTTGAATGATTTAATATTTTATTGTTTCTCATTAGTTTTATTTTTTGCTTTAACTTATTCATTCCTTCATTAAAGCATTTACTCCTTCTCTCATTTAAAATTGCAAAGCAATTTAATCTTCAATTAATTCAGGGTGTCTTGTTTTTTGTATCCAGATATAAACTGCTACAATAAACAAAGATGATGGTGGCAATAACATTAACCCGTTATTCATATATCCCATTTCGTAAAATGATTCTGGTATCAGTGTTAATTTTCCTAAACCAGGAATTGTTAATGTTCCTGAACCAAATACTTCTTTAAAGAAAGCAACAACAACTAAAACTAAACCGTAACCAATTCCGTTTCCTAATCCATCTAAAGCTGATGCCCAAGATTTGTTACCTAAAGCAAATGCTTCTAAACGTCCCATAATAATACAGTTGGTAATAATTAAACCAACAAATACAGAAAGCTTTTTAGAGACATCATATACATAAGCTTTTAAAACTTGATCGACAATAATTACCAAAGAGGCAACAATTACCAATTGTACAATAATTCTAATTTTTCCTGGGATAATGTTTCTCATTAAAGAAACCAATACATTACCAATAATCAATACAGCAGTTACTGCCAATGACATGATAATTGCATTATCCATTTGTACTGTTACTGCTAATGCAGAACAAATACCTAATACTTGAATTGTTACCGGGTTAATAGAACTTAAAGGGTTCGTAATTAACGCTTTATTCTTTTTTGAGAATAACGGTTCTGATTTTTTTTCTTCGCTCATAACTAATAGCTTTAAAATAGCTTATTTAAAATCTGAATTATTTTTTAAGAAGTCATAATAAACTTCCATGCTTCTACCTAACATTTCATCCACACCAACTCCAGTAAAAGTTGCTCCACTAATTCCATCTATTTGATGATTGTTTAAGTCGTTTCCTGGTTTTTTAACTTCTATTGGAATAAACATTCCATCCTCTTCAATTGTTTTTCCAATAAACTGATCCTCAAACCAAGCTTCATTTATTTTAGATCCTAATCCTGCAGTTTCTTGTTTATGATCAAATACAGTCCCATTAATTGTTTTTAAATCAGAACTTAAGCCAATATAACCCCAAATATCATCCCAAAGACCTTTTCCACTAGCTGAAAGCACATAGATTGTTTCTCCTTCATTTTCACAAACAAAAATTGGAAAGTGAATATCTTCAGAAGCCATTAAAGCAGCTTTAATAGCCTCATCGTTTCCTTTGTTTTGATTCATGATTGGTTTAACAAATCTTGAATACTCTTTTCTTAAATCAATATTAAAGGCATCTAATTTATCTAAAGGATCAATTGCATCTGCTGCAGTTTTATCACTTAAAATTTCTCCTTTAAAATTAATTGTTATTCTTCTTTTAACGTAATCATTAAAAATTGTTCCAGCTTCATCTCTTTGTAGCTCTCGCATTTCTTCTAAACCAATAGCTTGCAAAATGTTTTGCATTTTTTCATTGGTTGTATTTGCTTTCTGAATAGGTTTTAAACTTGATGCTATAAAAGCTAACAAACCACCTACTATTACTACCATAATGGTAGCAAAAACAATTGTATAAACGTTACTATCTCTATTAATAGCCATAATTATGCTGTTTTAACTCGTTTTAATCTTTTCTTAATATTTGATTGTATCACAACGTGATCAATTAAAGGTGCACATACATTACCTATTAAAATAGCTAACATTACTCCTTCTGGATATGCTGGATTTGCAACTCTAATTAAAATTGCTAGAATTCCGATTAAAATACCATACACCCATTTACCTGCATTTGTTTGTGTTCCTGTAACAGGATCGGTAGCCATAAATACAGCTCCGAAAGCAAACCCACCTAACATTAATTGGTGTAATGCGGGTACTTGCATAAACAAGTTATCTCCTGCAACTGCATTAAATAAAGATCCCATAGCGAAACCTCCAATAAATGTAGCCAACATAATTCTCCAACTTCCTATACCAGTTATTAAAAGTAATAATGCTCCTAAACCAATTGCAATAATTGAAGTTTCTCCAATAGAACCAGGAATAAACCCTATGATAGATTCCATAATTGAAGGAATAGCATCTATTCCACCCTGTACTGCATCTCCTAATGGAGTTGCTCCAGAATAACCATCTACTAAAGATTGCCCTTCTGCTAAATCAGTATTTGTCCAAACTTTATCTCCTGACATTTTTGTAGGATAAGCAAAGAATAAGAATGCTCTTGTTACCAAAGCAACATTTAAAACATTCATTCCTGTACCTCCAAAAACCTCTTTACCTAAAACAACTGCAAAAGCAACTGCTACAGCTAACATAGCCCAAGGAATATCAACTGGTACAATTAAAGGAATTAACATTCCTGAAACTAAAAACCCTTCTTGTATTGGGTGTCTATTAATTGCAGCAAAAATAAACTCTATTCCTAAACCTACCCCATAAGAGATAATGACTAAAGGAAGAACTTTCATTGCTCCAAATAAGAATTTATCAAAAAATACACCTTCTTTACAAACACCTGGTAAACATTCTCCAATTGCTAAAAAGTGCTGATGTCCTACGTTGTAAATTCCAAATAATAAACAAGGTATTAATGCCAATACAACAATAATCATTGTTCTTTTTAAATCCACACTATCTCTAATATGAACTCCATTTTTGTTCGTGTGCCCAGGAACAAACAAGAAGGTATAAGTACCATCCCAAACCGCATGAGCTAAAGGGAATTTCCCATCACTCTTCGGTTTCATTTTTTGCATAAATTTTTCTAATGCTTTCATTTATTCAATATATCAATTGGTCAATAAATCAGTGTTATAATTGCACACTGCTTAATTGCTTAATTATTCTAGCTCGTTTCTTTTCGTACTAAATCTAATGCTTCTCTAACTATTTTTTGTGTTTCAATTTTAGATGTACAAGCATACTCACATAAAGCAAAATCTTCTGGAGCTACTTCGTAAACTCCTAAATTTTCCATTAAATCAATATCTTTATAAATCATAGATTTAACTAAATGAACTGGAAAAATATCCATAGGGAAAAGTTTTTCGTATTGACCAGCCATTACAAAAGCTCTTTCTTCTCCATTCATATTTGCATCTAAATCTCTTTCTTTATTAGGTGATAAAAATGAGAAAGAAGTTCTTGATAAACTAAATCCATTAAATCCTAAGAAAGGTAACCACCCCATAAATCTAGCTTCTCCACCAGCAGGAATTGCAGTTACTTGATAGTTATAAAAACCTAAATGTCCGTTTTCTTGAACCTGAGTTCCTGTTAAAGGGTTTCCACTAATAATACGAGCATCTTCTTCAAGGTTTCCTTTAAGAATTGCTGTCATGTTAGCTCCCATTACAGTTTTAACATAAGTAGGTGCTGTAATTTTAGAACCTGCTAAGGCAATTGATCTTGATGCATCAAACTTTCCTTCTGTAAACAATTTTCCTATTGTTAAAACATCTAACGCATTTAAAGTCCAAACAACTTCTCCTTTATTAATAGGATCGATATGGTGCATTTGAACACCAACGTTACCAGCAGGGTGTGGTCCTGAAATTTTATTAATCTGAACATTTTTTGCTCCAGTAAATGCCTCATCAGCATTAGCGTTACCTGTAATGTTTAAATGAACTTTTCCTGAAGTTAATTTTGTTAAAGCATCTAATCCTGCTTGCAATATCGCTCCTTGTCCGTGAGCAATAAAACCAAAATCTGGTGCTAAAGGTGCAGAATCAAAAGCTGTTACATGTATTGCTTTTGGCGTATCCATAGGACTTGCAATAACATCAAAAGGTCTTTGGCGAACAAATGGCCACACTCCACTTTTTAACATGTTATCAAGAATTTCTTCTTTAGCCATGTTTGCAGGATCTCCCTGTTTAAAAGTTTCATAGGTATTAGCCCCGTCAGCCTTAACTTTAACCTCTAAAATTTTTCTTTTCTCTCCTCTGTTAATTTCTGTAACCTCACCACTTATAGGAGAAGTAAACATTACCTTATCATTTTCCTTATTGTAAAAAAGAGGAGATCCAGCTTTCACTTTATCACCAACTTTTACAGATAGTTTTGGAATTAATCCCGGAAAATCAGTAGGTTTTATAACAACATCAGATGTAGAAGTAGCATCAACATAAAGTCTTTCGGCAACGCCTTTTAACTTAATGTTTACGCCCTTTCGAATTTTTACGTCTTTTGACATATATCTTTTTTTGTGAAATAAGAGCACAAATTTATTAAATTGAAACCTATTTCAAAGCAATTCTTAAAAAAAAATAAGGTTATTTGTTTATTTGGTTAATTACTTAATAAATCTATTTTTTTAACCCTATAAATTCTATAATCTTATTAACTCAAAATAATTAGATTGGTACTAAGTTTGCATCCTTCAATATCGTATTTTTGATTTTAAAGACATTTCTTATGAAACCCCATTTTTTAAAGCTTTCAGTAACTTCTT
>JBMYXB010000092.1:0-9486 GCA_049608005.1 Vicingaceae bacterium | reverse complement strand
AATTTAACTTGTATTGAAGTGGATGATGTTACTTATAGCACAACAAATTGGACAAACATAGATGCTGGGGCTAGCTTTAGTTTAAATTGTGTACCTCCTTGCATAGTAAGTATTCCTGATGCAAACTTTAAATCATATTTAGTAGGAAATTCAGCTATCAACACCAATGGAGATACAGAAATACAATGCAGTGAGGCTAGTGCTTTTACAGGAACTATTAATTGTAATAGTTCTAATATTTCTGATTTAACGGGAATAGAAGCCTTTACTAATATACCAACATTATTGTGTGCCAATAATCAATTGACAACTTTAGATGTATCTTCTAACATTGCACTAACATATATAGTCTGTGATGATAATATGATAACAAACCTAGACTTTTCTAATAATACTGCATTAACTAGTGTGCTTTGCGATAATAATCAACTGACTGCCTTAAATTTAACTAATTGTACAAGTTTAGAATATATTGAATGTTACAACAATCAAATTAGTTCATTGGATGTATCTACCAATAGTAGTTTAGAAGAATTGTATTGTAATAACAATCAACTAACCAGTATAGATATTTCTGCTAACTCTTCTTTAACTAATATATCGTGCAGTGATAATCAATTGACAAACTTAAATCTTGCGAATGGAAACAATACCAATATGGACGGTGGGGCATATGCCAACGTTTGGGCATTGAATAATCCTAATCTAACTTGTATTCAAAAAGATGTTGGATATATCCCTGACAGTTATTATTGGAACGTTGATGCAATTGCAAGCTATAGCGACAACTGTTCATCAACACCTTGTACAGTAACTATTCCAGATGCAAACTTTAAATCATATTTAGTTGGAAATACAGCTATCAACACCAATGGAGATACAGAAATTCAATGCAGTGAGGCAAGTGCTTTTACAGGAACTATTAATGTTTTCAACCAAGGAGTAACAGATTTGTCTGGAATCGAGTCTTTTACAGGATTGAAATTACTAAACTGTGGTAATAATTCTTTAGGCTCAATAGATTTAAGTCAAAATATTGCTTTAACAAGTTTACGTTGTGCAAATGCTTCTTTAAATGCTCTAGATATAAGCCAAAACTTACTATTAATAACACTTATTTGTTCTAATAATTCAATAAGTAACCTTGATGTTAGTCAACATTTGGACTTGGTAACTTTTGAATGCAATAACAATTCAATTAGTATTCTAGATGTAAGTCAACACACCAACTTACAATCTTTGGTTTGTACTAATAATAATATTAACACAATAAATACAAGTCAAAGCATTGATTTAGAATACTTTTTTTGTGGAGATAACAACCTGACTAATATAGATGTAAGTCAAAACTCGAACTTAGCATACTTTATTTGCAATTCAAATCAGTTAACTAGCTTAAATGTAGCCAATGGAAATAACATCAATTTTACAACATTTAATTCTTCAAATAATCCAAGTCTTGCGTGTATTCAAGTAGATGATGTTTCTTATAGCACAACAAACTGGACAAATATTGATGCAGGAGCAAGCTTTAGCACTAACTGTGGTACCGTAGGTATTTCAGAAATTGAAAAAACAGCCATTAAAATTTACCCCAACCCAGTACAAAATAAATTGTTTTTTGAGTTGGATAACGAAGAAATTACAGAACTAGAAATCGTTGATTTTTCTGGAAGAGTCGTAACAACAATAGCTAATACTAGTGCTAATAGTGTTGATGTTTCCAACTTGCCACAAGGTATTTATGTGTTAAGAATTTTTACCGAAAATGGTATTACTACCAATAGATTTATCAAACAATAAAAATTAATAATCATAAAAGGGATGCTTGCATTTGCAAGTATTCCTTTTTCTTTAAATTAAAAAAATTATGAATATTTCAACTTGGCTAAATACGAGTAAAATTTTACTAGGATTAGCTTCATTAATATGCAGCTTTACTTTAACCGCAAATACGGTAATGGTAACCAATACTAACAATTCTGGAGCAGGATCGTTAAGAACAGCCATGCAATCAACAGTTCAAAATGGAGATACCATTCGTTTCGATCCTGCTTTAATAGCAGGAGGAGATGCTACGATAACCCTTTTAACTCCTATTTTTACAACAAAAGATATCACTATTATTGGTTTGTACAACAATACTGCTACCCTTTACATTAGTGGAGGTGCAACCAGTCAAATTTTCAGTATCAATCATTTAAATACGAGTGCACCTCAAAGATCATTAACGTTAGATAGCCTTGTTTTCATAAATGCAACAGCTCAAAGAGGTACACATCTTATGTTTACAGGAAATAATTTGACAATTAAAAATTCTATTCTTAGAGATGGAGTTTCAATTTTAGAAGGAGGTTCAATTCATTTTACTAGTATAGCTTTAACTTCAACATTAGATATAGATAATTCTGAATTTTATGATAATGAATCTGAAAGTGGGGGTGCAATTTTTACAAATGGTGTAAGAAATGTAACGGTAAACAATTCAAAATTTCATCATAATGAAGCATTATCTAGCAATGGTAAAGGTGGTGGAATTACGGTAAAAGGTCAATGTGACTTAGATATTAATAATTCAATGTTTTATAACAATTTAGCAACTCAAGGGGAAGGGGGAGCATTATTTATAAATAGTTCTGGAGCTACTGCTTCAGATATTATTAATTTAAATATAACAGGTTCTTCTTTTCATAATAATACTGCCTTATTTGGAGCTGGTATTAAAGTGTATTATGTTAATCCAACAGTGGTAATAAAAACATCAACATTTACAAACAATAATGCTATTACGGACGGTGGAGCTGTAGATATTAGAACTAGTGGGAGTAATATTATAACCAGTCTTACAGTAGAAAATAGTACTATTTTTAATAATGCAAGTTTTGGAACTGGTGGGGTTGGTTCAGGAATTTATATGTATAATAGTTCGTTCAATTCAGATGAATTTTTAACCATAAAAGGATCTATTATTGCTGATAATGGTAATAATAACAATGCAAATAATATTCATTTTTCAGGTAACTTAAATAATGGGGGTTCAGGGTTTACTTCTAACGGGCATAATTTATTAGGTATGACAAGTATGTTTAACAGTACATTCGCAGGCACGGATGTTTTAGGGGTTACAGCTGCACAATTAAATTTAGGAGTTATCCAAAATAATGGTGGAGAAACTTTTACTATGATGCCAGGTACTGGAAGTTTAGCTCTTAATAATGGAGATACTTTAGATGTAACAGATGCACAGAATGGAGCTATTACGGATGGTTTTAGAGATAGAGGTGCTGCGGAGTATTTTTGTATTGTACCAATAACACTAAGTCCTAACATTTGTTCAGGAAGCTACACATCACCTAGTGGAAATAATTCATGGAATACAAGTGGAACATATACCGAAACAATTTCAGGGAACGGGTGTGATACAATTTACACCATTAATTTAAATGTTGGAACTCCTTCATCAAGTACAGATATGCAAAATTCTTGTGGTGCTTACACTTGGATAGATGGTGTAACTTATTCTACTGATACTAATTCAGTAACTCATACACTAACAAATGCATCAGGTTGCGATTCTGTAGTTACTTTAAACCTTACCATTAACACAATAAATACTTTAGTTAATACAGTAGGTACAACTCTTTTTGCAAATAATACTTCTGCAACAAGTTACCAATGGATTAATTGCTTAAATAACACTATAATTTCTGGAGCAACTAATGCAAGTTATACCGCTACTTCAAATGGAGATTATGCTGTAATTATTACAGAAGGTTCTTGTTCAGATACATCTAGCTGTGAAACAATTTTAACAGTAGGAATAAATGATTTAGAACAAAATAAAGTCGTTAACATTTATCCAAACCCTGTACAAAACCAATTGTTTATTGAGTTAAATAATGAGGCAATTACAAAACTAGATATTATAGACTTTTCAGGTAAATTGATTTTATCAAAAACAGATTACACTAAAAAAAGTGTAGATGTTTCAAACCTACCACAAGGTATTTATGTATTAAGAATATCTACCCAAAACGGTATTACTATCAATAGATTTATTAAACAATAATATAAAATAGGAGTTTTGGTACTACGCCAAAACTCCTATTATTAAAATAAAATAATATGAAAAAAATAATACTTTCTTTTTCAGCTTTAAGCTTCCTTTTTTTAAGTGCAATTAATGCTAAAGCAACAACAATTGTAGTGCAAAATAATAACGATTCGGGAGCAGGTTCACTTAGGCAATCTATTATTGATGCTAGTCATGGAGATACCATACGTTTCGATCCTAATTTAATAGCAGGAGGAAATGAAACAATTGTTTTATCCTCTCAAATATATTATAGTAAACAATTAGTTATAAAAGGTTTGTATAACAGTACAGATACCTTGTTTGTAAGTGGAGGAAATGCAAACCGTATATTTAACATCACAAATACCGCTTTAGTAACTATAGATTCTATGGTGTTTGTAAATGGTAATCCTGCTTCAAATGCAGGAGGAGCACTATCAATTGCAGGTGTACACCATGTTACTATAAGTAATTCGGTAATAAGTAATTGTTCTTCTACTGCTACTGGTGGTGCAATTGATTTTAGAACGAACTCTTCTAACAATGGAACTAATAGTCAAAATTCATTAGATATGAATAACTCAACACTAAAAAATAATTCATCTGCATCTTATGGCGGTGGGTTGTACATTGGTGGGTCTAACATCACTTTAACACTTAATAATTGTAATATTTTTAATAATTCAGCTATTGATGATGGAGGAGGGGTTTTTGCTTTCAATTTTTATTCTGGTTCAGTATCTGTAGATAGTTCTAATATTAACAATAATCAAGCAGGTGCTGGTGGCGGACTGTCAACAGAATCATTTTATTCTGATTTTTATACAACTATTAACAACAGTACTTTTGATAGTAATACAGTTTCGGGAACAGGAGGAGGAATTTATTCTACTTCTAGTGAAACGAGTTCAGTAATTGTTGCCAATTCTACATTTAGTAACAACTCGGCAGATATTGCCGGAGGTATTTATTCTGGAAATTCAAATTCGGGAAATAGCGTAGGAATTGTTTCCATATCGAATTCGACTATTTCAGACAACCACGCCACAAACGATGTTGGTGGGATTTACGTAGCAGGAAACTCAGCCGATTTTACAGCTACAAATGCTACAATTTACGGAAACTCAACAGCCACTAGTTTTAATAAGTGTGGAGGTGTACAGGTATTTGGTACTGCCTTTGGTATGGTAAATTCTACCATTAATATAACAAGTAGTATTGTTTGGACATCTGTGGGAGATAATATAAAACACCTTACAGTAGATAACGGAGGCAATATAGTAAGCACTCAACCTATAATTTCAGGAGGTTATAATATTTTTAATGATACTCCAAATGGAGCAAGCGGAACAGGAGATTTAACTAATGTAACAGTTGCAAATTTGGATTTACAAGCATTGGCTAATAATGGAGGTGTTACTTTAACTATGCAACCAAATTTAGGAAGTGTTGCTATAAATGCAGGTAATCCAAATGATTTAAGCGATGCTCAAAATTCACCAATTATTGGTGTTAGAGATATAGGCGCAACAGAAAGAAGCAATACACCAACTTTAGTTAAATCAATTGCTAATAACGAAAAAGAGCTAATAAAAATTTATCCAAACCCAGTGCAAAATAAATTGTTTTTTGAGTTAGATAACGAAGAGGTTCTGCAATTAGAAATTATCGATTTTTCAGGTAAATTGATTTTGTCAAAAAAAGATTACACTAAAAAGAACGTAGATGTTTCAAGCCTGTCACAAGGTATTTATGTATTAAGAATATCTACTCAAAACGGTATTACTACCAATAGGTTTGTAAAACAATAAGCCTAAAATCAAAAAAAAGAGAACAGTTTTGCAACGGTCTTTGTATAAGAAAGAGCGTTATTTACACTAGTAAGTAACGCTCTTTTTTTGTAATATCTTTTAATTAAGAAATTTTTATTCATTTATAATTTCGTCTAATTCCTGACCTTTTACTGCTTAGTTTTTTACTACTTTTAAACCTTCAAATTACTTAAGATATAATATGAATAAAATACTTATTGCAAATAGAGGAGAAATTGCTTTGCGTGTTATGCGTACAGCAAGAGAAATGGGAGTTAAAACTGTTGCTATTTTTTCGGAAGCAGATCGTAATGCACCATTTGTAAAATATGCTGATGAAGCTGTTTGTGTTGGTCCACCTCCATCAAGTGAATCTTATTTACAGGTAGATAAAATAATTCAGATTTGTAAAGATTTAAAGGTAGATGGGTTGCATCCTGGTTACGGATTTTTATCAGAAAATGCAGATGCTACACGTAAAATTACTCAAGCAGGAATAACATTTATTGGGCCATCTCCTGAAGCCATGGAGTTGATGGGAGATAAGTTGAAAGCAAAAGATACTGTAAAAAGTTACAATATTCCGATGGTTCCAGGAACAGATGAAGCCATTGAAGATATTCCTGCTGCTAAAGAAATTGCAAAAGGAATTGGATTTCCTATTTTAATTAAAGCTGCAGCCGGTGGTGGTGGTAAAGGAATGCGTGTTGTTGAAAGTGCTGATGAGTTTGAAGAACAAATGGACAGAGCAGTTAGTGAAGCTGTAAATTCTTTTGGTAATGGAGCTGTTTTTATTGAAAAATATGTAGGTTCTCCTCGTCATATCGAAATACAAATTATTGCCGATACACACGGAAATATTGTTTATTTGTTTGAGCGTGAATGTTCTATCCAAAGAAGGCATCAAAAAGTAATTGAAGAAGCTCCATCTGCTGTTTTAACACCAGAAATTAGAGAAGCAATGGGTAAATGTGCTGTTGATGTAGCACGTTCTTGTAATTATTATGGGGCAGGTACAGTAGAGTTTTTATTAGAAAATAATAAAGATTTTTACTTTTTAGAAATGAATACTCGTTTGCAAGTTGAGCACCCAGTTACAGAAATGATTACTGGACTTGATTTAGTAAAAGAGCAAATTAATATTGCACGAGGAGAAAAATTAAGCTTTACGCAAGATGATGTTCAAATTAACGGTCATTCATTTGAAGTAAGAGTTTATGCTGAAGATCCTATGAATAATTTCTTACCAGATATAGGAACTTTAAACACTTATGTTAGACCAGAAGGAATGGGAGTGAGAGTTGATGATGGATTTGAAGAAGGAATGGATATTCCTATTTATTACGATCCGATGATTTCTAAATTAATTACTCACGGAAAAGATAGGGAAGAAGCAAGACAAAGAATGATTCGAGCAATTGATGATTATCAAATTAGCGGATTAGAAACAACAATGCCGTTTTGTAAGTTTGCTATGCAGCACGAAGCTTTTATTAGCGGAGAATTTGATACGCATTTTGTAACCAAGCATTTTAGTCCAGAAAAATTACAAAATTCAGACCCTGAAGGAGAAAAAATTGCAGCACTTTTTGCAGCAAGATTGTATGAGGAAGGTGCAGCTAATAAGGTTGTTGAAACTTCTGAGAATACTATTTCTAAATGGAAAATAAATAGGATGTAAGAGCCCATCCCCAGCCCTTCCCGAAGGGAAGGGTGTTGGTTCCCCTTTTGAAAGGGGCAGATTTTGTTCAATTATCATTTTGAGCTTGTCGAAAGATGATAATTGATTATAAAATCGGGGTATGTTTTAAAAATAAAAATATGAGCAATATAGATTTTAAAATAGAAAACGGAGTAGGAATTATAACCCTAAACCGTCCAGATAAGTTTAACAGCTTTGTAAGGCAAATGGCTTTCGATTTGCATGCACGTTTAGATGAGTGCGAAGCAAATAAAGAAGTCAGATCGATTTATATAACAGGAACAGGAAAAGCCTTTTGTGCAGGGCAAGATTTAGCAGAAGCTATTGATCCAGAACAAACAGCCTTGCCTCAAATTGTTGAAGAGCATTATAATCCAATTATTACTCGTTTAAGAGATATCGAAAAACCTATAGTGTGTGGAGTAAATGGAGTTGCAGCTGGTGCTGGTGCTAACATTGCTTTAGCCTGCGATATTACTGTTGCAGGAAATTCTG
Source organism: Vicingaceae bacterium (assembly GCA_049608005.1). Classification (GTDB taxonomy): domain Bacteria; phylum Bacteroidota; class Bacteroidia; order Flavobacteriales_E; family Vicingaceae. Next base: position 1,403 of record JBMYXB010000092.1, on the reverse strand, counting down.
TAGCTTTTATCCAAGCTTTTAGTAAAATTGGTTTAGTACCTGATAGTGGAGGAACTTATTATTTGCCTCGTTTAGTTGGAATGCAAAAGGCTGCAGCTTTAATGTTTTTAGGTGATAAAGTAATGGCAGAAGAAGCTGTAGAAATGGGAATGATTTATAAAGCTGTAGCTGATGAGGTTTTACAAGAAACAGCTTTAGGTCTCGCTCAAAAATTAGCAAAGATGCCAACCAAAGGAATTGGATTAACTAAGCGTTTATTAAATGATTCGTTTAATAATTCCTTAACCGAACAGCTTAATAAAGAAGGAGAATTACAAACTGAAGCTGGAGAAACGTATGATTATGAAGAAGGTGTAAATGCTTTTTTAGAAAAAAGAAAGCCAGTATTTAAAGGGGAGTAAAAAAGCCTCCCCAACCCCTCCGAAGGAGGGGCTTTTAATTCCTCTCATGAGAGGGGCTAGGGGTGTGTAAAAACGAGAGTTTTGGGCGGAGTCAAAATGGTACGAAGCAATTTTATCAAAGAGTAGGTTGAGATATTAATAAATAAAATTACCCTTACGGTAGATTAAAATAGTCTTGATAGAAATAAAAAAAATATTAGTGTTAATAGTGCTGCTTGTTGCAGTTTCTATGTGTGGGTATTCACAAGGAAGAGTAGATGGATTTTTAAAAGTAAAAGGAAATTTAGATGCAGCGTTTAGTTTTAGTCGAGAAGAAAACACATCATATTTTGCAGGAAGAGAAAAAATAAATTTTAGTAGAAGAACAAAGAGTTATAACTCTTTTTTAGCTTATGGAATTACAAATAATTTTGATGTTAACCTTTCTTTACCTTATGTAGATGTTAATGGGGTAGAAAAAGATTTTCAAGACTATTCTATTTTCTTAAAATACAAAATACATAGTTTCTCTATTCAGAAAATAAATATTGACGTAATTTTGGCAGGAGGTTTTTCTAACAATTTTTCAGAATATCAGGTAAATGGAGGTAATGCCATTGGCCAGCAAGCTAAGGCTTTTGACTTTAGGCCCGTTTTTCAGTTAAATTTAGGAGGTGGTTTTTTTACAACACTTCAAGGTGGTTATACATATAGGTTAGATCCAGTACCAAGTTCTATTCCTTTTACAATAAAAGTAGGTTTGGCAAAAGCTAAATATTATTTAGATGTATGGTATGATTTTCAACATGGTATTGATGGGTTTGATTACAGAGGTACACCTGCTCCTCCATCATTTAGAGAGTTGGGTGTAAGTTATAACAAAGTTGGAGGAACATTTTATGTGCCATTATTAAAGCGTTTAGGTGCTTTTGTTGGAGCAGGATACACTATTTCGGGAAGAAATATTCCTCATGGTTTAGGAATTAATGCAGGTATTGTATTAAAACATTTTAAAAAGAAGAA
>JBMYXB010000091.1:0-9705 GCA_049608005.1 Vicingaceae bacterium | reverse complement strand
AATCTATTTCTCCCATAATTGCTTTAATCATGGTAGATTTTCCTTCACCGTTTCTTCCAACAAAAGCCACTTTTTCACCTCTAGCAATGCTCATATTGGCATCATTAAATACGGTATGTTCTCCGTAACTTTTACAAAGATCTTTAGCTGTTACAGGAAAATCACCTGAACGTGAAGCAGGAGGGAATTTTAATCTTAATGCTGAATTATCAACTTCATCAATTTCAATTACTGGAAGTTTTTCTAGCATTCGTTCACGAGAAGCTACTTGGTTTGTTTTAGAATAAGTGCCTTTAAAACGATCAATAAAAGCTTGATTATCGGCTATTATTTTTTGTTGTTCTTTATAGGCTTTAATTTGATGTTCCATTCTTTCAGCTCTAAGCTGTAAATAATGGGTGTAGTTGGCTTTGTAATCGTAAATTTTGCCCATAGTAATTTCTATGGTTCTGTTGGTAATGTTATCAATAAAAGCTTTATCGTGAGATATTACAATTACAGCTTTAGCTTTGTTTACTAGAAAGTCTTCTAACCATAAAACAGACTCTATATCAATATGGTTAGTTGGCTCATCTAATAAAATTAAATCAGGCTTCTGCAATAAAATTTTAGCCAATTCGATACGCATTCTCCAACCACCGCTAAACTCACTTGTTTGTCTGGTAAAATCTGAACGTTTAAAACCTAAACCTTGTAAAGCTTTCTCTATTTCAGCGTCATAATTTATTTCTTCAATAGAGTAGTATTTATCGCCTAATTCAGAAACACGTTCAATAATGTTCATGTAGGCTTCAGATTCATAATCGGTACGGGTTTCAAGTTCTTTATTTAACGCATCCATTTCTGCTTTCATTCCAGAAATTTCGGCAAAAGCTTTAGCGGTCTCTTCAAAAACAGTACAATTATCTTCCGTTAATAAATGCTGAGGTAGGTATGCAATTACAGCCTCTTTTGGAGCTCTAATATGTCCTCTTGTGGCATTTTGTTTTTGTGCAATAATCTTCATCATAGTAGATTTTCCTGCACCATTTTTACCCATTAAGGCAATTTTATCATTTTCGTTTATTGCAAACGAAACATCACTAAAAAGACTAGAACCGTTAAATTCTACGCTAATTGCATCTACTGAAATCATATAATTATTTTATTAAAGAAGTTGTTTTTGAATTTAATTTTGTAGTTGACCATCAATGGTATGAAAGCTTAATTCACGTTTGTTGAAGCATTTTTTATCATCATCAAATACATTGCAAGCCTCTACGGGTTTTATATATAAATGAAGAGTCATAGCTTTTTTATCAGAAGTGTTTTTAAGTAAGTGAAATCCCATGTTATCATCCATATAAGTTAAATTTCCAGGAACAATATTTAAGTAATTGGTTTCAGTTAATGAACCATCTTCATTTTGCTTATATCTTATTTCTGTCATTTCGCCATTTACCATATAAACCCAACATTTTTGGTCGTTATGACAATGTATTGGAGTGAAGTCTTTCCCTTTCCAACAAATTAGAATTAACTCAAATTTGTCAGTCTTTATAACACAGTTTCTAGCATAACTATCTTCCTTCCAGTGTGCATACTTATCAAAATCACTAACAGGCAATTTCATGTTTTTAGCAACAGATACATAATCTTCTGCATCAGATTGCTTTAAAACTTTTATTAGTCCGCTAAGTGACGTTATACTATCCATTCGGTTAAAATTTTCTATTTCTTTAAATTAAACATAGCTTTGTAGCTTAAGAAATATGCTTACAAAAGTTAGTATTTTTTAGCAGAATTTGGTCTGTAAAGACTATTTTCTTTTTACAATTTTTAATTAATTCAACAGACTACATTTATGAAAGATAGTTTATTACTTTTTAACGAAATAGCTAACAAACTATTAGAGGATGAACAAGAGAATCCTGTTACCCAATTTACTTCATCAGAAGATTTATTTGATAAAATAGATTTAGATTTACCAGAAGATGCTATTGATGAAACTCAATTTAAAAATGCACTTGAAGAATTAGTTTTAAAATCTACCAAAACAGCTAGTAATGCTTTTTTTAATCAACTTTTTGGTGGAAGAAATAAAAAAGCAGTTTTAGGAGATTTGTTGGCAGTTATGTTAAACAATAGTATGTACACGTATAAAGCAGCAGGTGTACAAATTGGAGTAGAAAAAATTGTTTTAGAAAAAATTCTTAAAATAATTAGATGGGATGAGAATGGAGGAGGAACATTTGCTTCTGGAGGTTCTCTAACCAATTTAATGTCGATGTTAATGGCAAGAGATGCTTTTAATGAACGAATAAGAGAAGAGGGTATAGGGCAACAAAATTTAACTGTTTATACTTCTAAAGAATCACATTATAGTATCCCCAAAAATGCTGCTTTTACCGGAATTGGAAGAAACAATGTGCGTTATGTTGCTACTGATGAAGTAGGTAGAATGGATATTGATGATTTAAAAAATCAAATTAATAAAGATATTGCCGCAGGAAATCACCCAGTTTTAGTAAACCTTACTGCAGGAACAACTGTTTTAGGAGCTTTTGATCCGATTACTGAGGCTGCACAATTTTGTAATGAAAACAACATTTGGTTACATGTTGATGGAGCTTATTGTGGTTCGGTAATATATAGTAATAAATACAAGCATTTAATAAACGGGGTAGAGTTAGCAGATTCATTCAGTTTTAACGCACACAAAATGATAGGTGCACCTTTAACTTGTTCTTTAATTTTTACAAAGGATAAAAAGTACTTGTATGATTCTTTTGATAATGAGGCAAGTTATTTATATCAAACAGATAATGATGAGTTTAATTTAGGAAAAACATCTTTACAATGTGGTAGAAGAAACGATGCCTTAAAATTTTGGACACTTTGGAAAAGTGTTGGGACAAAAGGCTTAGAGAGTATTGTAGATCATCAATTTGATTTAGCTGATGTTGCTAGAGAATACATTAAGAGTAATAGTGATTATACTTCTTATGGAATAGAAAACTCTATTTCTGTTTGTTTCAATTACAAAAATATTCCAGCGCAAGAGTTATGTACAGCGCTTTATGAAGAAGCTGAAAGCTTAGTTGGTTTTGGGGCTTTTGGAGGAAATGAGTTTATTCGTTTCGTAACCATAAATGCTCAAAATAAAAAAGAGGATATTTTAAATTTCTTTAAAACAATTGAGGAATTCGTAGAAAAACATGATTTAGCTTCAAAATATGAATCTTCAAAATTAATTTCATAAGCTATGAAAAAGATAATAAACACACCAAATGCACCAGCCCCAATAGGACCTTATAATCAAGCTGTGCTAGCTGGGAATACGCTTTATACTTCTGGACAGATTGCTATTAATCCTAAAACAAATGAATTAGAGATTGATAATATTAAGAGTGAAACAAAGTTGGTGATGGAAAACCTTAAGGCTGTTTTAATTGAAGCAGGTATGGATTTTTCTAATGTTATTAAGTGCTCAATTTTTATTTCTGATATGGGAAATTTTGCTCAAATAAATGAAGTTTATGGTACTTATTTTACCGCAGATTATCCTGCAAGAGAAACTGTAGAAGTAGCTTGTTTACCTAAAAATGTAAATGTAGAAATTTCAGCAATAGCAGTTAAATAAAAATGCTTAGCAAACAAAAAGCCCGCTTTAAGCGGGCTTTTTGTTTTAGTTTAAATTTAGTTCAATAAAATCTAAGTGTTCAGATTTTCTAACGCTTAATGCTTTAGAATAATTTAAAATATTATCGATTGTTTCTTTTTTGGGAGTAAACATTTTGTTCTCCTTTTTATCCGTTAAAAGCAACTTTAATTCTTGCTCTTGCTGGGTAATTTCTAAAAAATCAAAGTGAGTAAATTTTGGCATAGGCTTTTATTAAATTGTTAGTTTTTAGTGTTAGTTATTTTTAAAAACGAATGTTTTTTTGATTTATTATATATAAGCGATAAAAAAAGCTCTGAGATTTTTCTCAGAGCTTTTAACTAACTAAATTATCTATATAATCAACCTTTAATGTAGGTTTAAAGAGAGATTCTTTTCTTCTGCCATTTTTCTTAAATTAATTAATGCGTAACGCATTCTTCCTAGGGCAGTATTTATACTAACATTTGTTGTTTCAGATATTTCTTTAAAACTCATATCATAATACATTCGCATCATTAATACCTCTTTTTGATCTTGAGGTAAAAACTTTACTAATTTTTTAACATCAGATAGAACTTGTTCTTTTTCAATTTCTTCTTGTATGTTTTTATCAGGATTTTTAATCACATCAAAAATGTCAAACTCATCACTATTTTTAACAAAAGGCATTCTTTTGTTTTTTCTGTAATGATCAATAATTAAGTTGTGAGCAATACGCATAACCCAAGGTAAAAACTTTCCTTCATCGTTGTATTTCCCTTTTTTAATGGTGTTAATTACCTTAATAAAAGTATCCTGAAATACATCTTCTGCTAAAGCTTCGTTTCTAACTTTACATATAATGTAAGTATAAACCTGACTTTTAAATCTGATGATTAATTGTTGAATGGCGTTCTCATTACCCTTTAAATAGGCTTGAACTAGTTCCTTCTCCGAAAGTTTTGAAAGCTTCATAATATCCCTCCTCGTTATTTATTATACAATAATTGTAGTCTTTGTGACTGTATTATTTAAAAAGAGTAGATATTACTTATAGGCGTTTTTTTTATTTTTAATTTCCGTTAACAAACATACTAACGATGATTTATTAAATATGTTGCACAAACGACAAAATATTTTTTTTCTTACATCAAAACTACTAAAAAAGAGAGTATTTTTGAAAGCGTTAACATACTTTAACACTTAGCAAATACTATGCCTAAAAAGCTTTCTAATACAATAAATCCTAAAACACACATTGTAATAAAAGGTGCAAAAGTGCATAATTTAAAAAATGTTGATGTTTCTATTCCACGCAATAAGTTTGTTGTGATTACTGGTTTATCAGGCTCAGGAAAATCTTCTTTAGCTTTTGATACATTGTTTGCTGAAGGACAGAGAAGGTATGTAGAAAGCTTATCATCTTACGCAAGACAATTTTTAGGAAAGATAGAGAAACCAGAAGTTGACCATATTTATGGGATTGCTCCAGCTATTGCAATAGAGCAAAAAGTAAATACAGTTAATAAAAGATCAACCGTAGGAACTTCAACAGAAATTTATGATTATTTAAAACTGTTATTTGCAAGAGTAGGAATTACCTATTCTCCAGTATCGGGTAAAGAAGTAAAACGTGATAGACCAGATAGTATTGTAGCACAAATTAATGCCTACGAAAACGGAACAAAAGTAATTTTGTTGGCAGAAATTCAGATTAAAAAAGGAGAGCTAGAAAGTCAAATAGAACTTTTAATTAAACAAGGTTTTTCTAGAGTTTGGGTAGATGGTAAAGTGGTAAGACTTGAAAAGTTAGCTCTAAATTCTTTTACAGGAAAAACATTAGATTTATTAATTGATCGTTTTGTTGTGAATGATGATGCTGATAATATTAGCAGAATTTATGATAGCGTTGAAACAGCATTTTTTGAAGGCAAAGGTGAGTGTAAGGTTATTGTTATAGAAGAAGAAAAAAGACAAGAACTATCATTTAATAACCGGTTTGAGTTAGATGGAATAGCGTTTCATGATCCTAATGCACATTTTTTTAGTTTTAATAATCCTATAGGAGCTTGTAAAACTTGCGAGGGTTATGGAAGCGTTATTGGTATTGATGAAAATTTAGTTATTCCCAATAAAAATCTTTCGGTTTACGATAATGCAATTGTTTGTTGGAAAGGAGAGAAAATGAAAAAATGGAAAGATGAATTGGTCATGAATGCCATGAAATTTGATTTTCCAATTCATAAACCTTTTTATGATTTAACCGAAGAGCAACAACAGTTAGTTTGGACGGGGAACAAACATTTTAAAGGTTTAAATAAATTCTTTAAAAAACTAGAAGAAAAGAGTTACAAAATACAATTTAGAGTGATGCTTTCTAGGTATAGAGGTAAAACCTTGTGTGGAGATTGTAGAGGAACTCGATTACGTAAAGATGCCAATTATGTTAAGATTGATGGTAAATCAATTACCGATATTGTATTAACACCAGTTAATGAATTGGGTGCTTTTTTTGAAAGTATTAAATTAAACAAAGAGCAGGTTAAAATCTCTAATAGATTGCTAATTGAGATTAAAAATAGAATTCAATATTTAAATGATGTTGGTTTAGGTTATTTAACTTTAAACAGATTGTCTTCAACCCTATCAGGAGGAGAATCGCAACGCATTAACTTAGCAACTTCTTTAGGGAGTAGTTTAGTGGGTTCAATGTATATTTTAGATGAACCAAGCATTGGTTTACACTCAAAAGACACAGAACGTTTAATTAAAGTGCTCAGAGAATTACAACAACTAGGTAATTCTGTAATTGTGGTGGAGCATGATGAAGATATTATTAAGGCTGCAGATGAGATTATTGATTTAGGACCAGAAGCAGGAAACTTAGGTGGTGAAATTGTTTTTCAGGGAGATTTCAAAAAAATGATAACTGAAGGCAAAAGTTTAACGGCTAAATACTTTAATAATATTGAAAAAATTGAAGTGCCTAAAAAACGTAGAAACTGGAAAAAGAAAATATTTATTGAAGGAGCAAGAGAGAACAACTTAAATGGTGTTGATGTTGCGTTTCCTTTAAACACCTTAACTGTTGTTTCGGGAGTTAGTGGTTCTGGAAAATCTTCTTTAGTTAAAAATTGTTTATTACCATCATTAAAGAAAATGTTTGATGGTTATGCTGAGCAAAGCGGTGTAATAGATAAAATTAGTGGAGACATAGATAGTATTAAAGGAGTAGAGTTTGTTAATCAAAACCCAATAGGGAAATCATCACGTTCTAACCCTGTTACTTATGTTAAAGCTTATGATGAAATAAGAAGTTTATATGCTTCGCAAGGATTAGCAAAAGCAAGAGGGTACAAGCCAGGGCATTTTTCGTTTAACACAGATGGAGGTAGATGTGAAACCTGTAAAGGAGAAGGTGAAATTACTGTAGAAATGCAGTTTATGGCAGATATTCATTTAACTTGTGAAGAGTGTAAAGGAAATCGATTTAAAGATGAAGTTTTAGAAATTAAGAGTAACGGTGTATCTATTGCTGAATTATTAGCTATGACTATCGATGAGGCTATAGCATTTTTTAAATCATCTGACGGAAGAATAGAGAAAAAAATTATTGAGAAATTACTGCCATTGCAAGAGGTTGGTTTGGGTTATGTTCACATGGGACAATCTTCTAGCACCTTGTCTGGTGGTGAGGCACAGCGTGTTAAATTGGCTTCCTTTTTAACCAAAAAAGGCAACGCTCCAAATTTATTATTCATTTTTGATGAGCCTACAACGGGTTTACATTTTCATGATATTAAAAAATTATTAAAAGCTTTTGAGGCGCTTATTGCACAAGGACATTCTGTTATTGTTATTGAGCATAATTTAGATGTGGTAAAATGTGCTGATTGGGTAATAGACTTAGGTCCTGATGGAGGTAAGGGTGGTGGTAGCTTAGTGTTTGAAGGTACTCCTGAAGAATTAGTGAAGGTTAAAAACTCAGCAACAGGAAAATATTTAAAAGAAAAACTGTAAGGAATGTTCATCCTTGTCATTTCGCTGACAAACAAATAAACAGAAGCATTATACATTTACACTATAATTGTAAAGGTAGAGGTTTACAGTTTTAGTAGTTAATATAAATTGAGTTCTCTCAATTTAAACCCGATTGATTTTCTTGTTTTTCAATCGGGTTTTTTCTTGTTATTGATGTCATTCTCAGCTTGTCTGGGAATCTGTATGTTCTTGAACCTAGATTCTTCACATCAATTTATATTTCCGATAAATCGGAATTAAATTATTGTTCAGAATGACATAATAGGACTAAATTCGCAAAGTGAATTATTACCTAAACAGATATTCTGTCCGAGAATCATTAATTGATCAAAAACCAAAAAATGATTTAAGTATTGTTGTGGTTATTCCTTGTTGTAATGAACCTAACCTTACAGCCTCTTTACAGAGTTTATACAATTGCGAAAAGCCAGTAGGAAGTGTAGAAGTAATTGTTGTTATTAATGCTTCAGAAAGGGCAGAAGAGCGTGTTATAAATCAGAATAGGAATACGTTTTTAGAAGCTAAGGAATGGAAAGCGAATAATACGGATAAATTTCAATTCTATTTTATTGAAGAAAACCAATTGCCTAAAAAACATGCAGGAGTTGGGTTGGCTCGTAAAATTGGTATGGATGAAGCTGTAAGAAGGTTTGATTTAGTCGAAAATCATCAGGGTATAATTGCCTGTTTTGATGCTGATGCTTTATGCGAAACTAGTTATTTGGTAGAACTAGAAAACCATTTTAAGCAATACCCTAAATCACCAGCTTGTTCTATACATTATGAGCATCCAGTTGAAGGAGATGAGTTTTCGGATGCCATTTACAATGGAATTATACAATACGAATTACATTTACGCTTTTATAAAAATGGATTAGCTTATGCTAATTTACCTTATGCATTTCATACCATTGGCTCAAGTATGGCAGTTAGGAGTGAGGCTTACCAAAAGCAAAATGGAATGAATAAGCGTAAAGCGGGAGAGGACTTCTACTTTCTTCAAAAGTTAATTCCATTGGGTAATTTTACAGAATTAAAAACCACTAAAATTATTCCATCACCTAGAGTATCTGATAGAGTTCCTTTTGGTACAGGAAAAGCGATGCAAAGTTGGTTAGATGATGATAAAGCAGAAATGTTGAGTTACAATCCACTATCGTTTGTAGTCTTAAAAGAATTTGTCAGTGTTGTGCCTCAGTTGTTTAATAAAGAGGTGAAAATACCCGAAAGCGTACAAGCATTTTTAGCTACCATTGATTTTGAAGAAAATTTAACCAACATTCGAAAAAATAGTAAATCGGAAAAACATTTTACTGAAGTATTTTTTAAGTGGTTTAATGCCTTTAAAGTATTAAAATACATGCATTTTGCCAGAGATTATTATTACCCAGACGTATTAATTTCTGAAGGTGCTAATAAATTGCTAGAACTGGTAGATAAATCCTCTCAAAATAATAACAATACCTTATTGTTAAAGTATAGGGAAATTGATTTGGAGTGAATTTCGTTTAACGTTTAGTATATGGCAAGTAGGGCAGTCGAAAGAAATGAACTTTCAAGTTTGCTCTGAGCCAAATTTTTATATTTTGTTTTTATTTTTTTTATCTAAAAGCCAAATTAAAAATTTGGTGTTGTTTGTTAAATATACGAAACTTTCAGCTTATTTTAAATGCCCTATTTGCTATATACATTGTTACCTGCTGGCTTCATTCCTCTCGTTTTGGAATGACTTTGTTATTTATTTGTTGGATTTTGTGTAACCCGGGTTTTTTATCCCCAAAATGGTTCTTAGCAAACCCCATTTTAATCAAATACTTTGAAGCTCCAAGGTCTTCTTGTTTTAGAAAACCATATTTATATTTGGCTTTTAGGTTGTTAATTGTGTCATAAAGGAAGTAAGAATTTTTATGTAATGATATAATATAACTTTCAATTTCTTGTTTCCAATTTCTTGGTTTTTCAAAAACTATAAGTAAAGCAAGAAAATGTTTTTTTAATGCGTTTTGCTCGTTTCTAAATTCCTCAAATATCAAGGGTCCCAT
>JBMYXB010000090.1:0-9733 GCA_049608005.1 Vicingaceae bacterium | reverse complement strand
CCAATTTCTTAGCGATAACTTTTCTTTAAACAATACTAAACCAACTAATGCTGATAAGATAATTACTCCCATACTTATAATAGGGTAAACTTGTGTGGCGGCTAATCCAGAATGTTCTAAAGCATTAAAAAATAAAATAATAGAGATGTAATTAGGAATGGCAAAAGTAAACCCTGCAAAAATGTTTTTAAATTGTATGTTTTGTTTTTCTTTTATTGATTTTCCTACAAGGATAAGTATGCCACTAAACCCTGCAATAAATAATAAACACATAAAAAACAAACCTTTATCGGCTTCGTTTACAACAGTTTTTTGAGCATTGTTAAAAATTGAATCTGCAATTCCTTGCCCAACAAAAACAAGCACAATTAACCATATATATATTTTATCAAAAGCAAGTTTTTTTTGTTGTGTAGAAGATAAATAAATCCCGATTATAGCTAATATAAAACCAATTATTTTTAATGCTGTAATGTTTTCGTTGGGGTAAAGAATTAATGCTATCCCTACGGGGATGAGTAAAGATAATTTATTAGCAATAGTTGTAATGGCTATTCCTACTTTTTGAGTTCCATTAGCATATAAATTAAAAGTTATAATAAAAAGAATTCCAATAATTATTGCATGATAAATCCAAGGAGAATGTAAGATGTATGTAACATCAAATTTTTGCTCAGAGAAGTAAAGACTTAAACTACCAGCTACAAAATAGTTGGTAATTAATGCCTGTAGGTTGTTAATCTTATATTTAGGAAATAGCTTAAAAAAAATGATTAAAATATTAAAAGCTACAATGGTTAATAGTATATCAACCATTCATATATGTATTTAATATATCTGTTTCTATTTGTAAAGTAAATATTGGATTTTTTTTGATTGTAGGAGCAGGCAAACCTTTCTTAAATTCTTTATTACCAGTAAAAACTCTTGCTTCATCCCATAGGTTTTGGTAAATAAAAGTGTTTATTAATTGACCACCACCTTCAATAATCATAGATTGAATTTCTCTGTAATAAAGCTCGTCTAATATCTGATCCATTATATCTCCTTTAGCATCAATTTTAATTAGTTCAAGATTGTTTGAAACTTCATTTTTAACACTATTAAAAACTAATGTTGGTACAGATCCATCAAATAAATTAAGGTTATCTGGCAGCCTTAAACTCATATCTAATACAATACGTGTAGGGTTATTACCATCAACTTCTCTAACGGTTAGTTTTGGATTATCGTTAAGTGCGGTATTGGTACCTACCATAATGGCTTGTTCTTCTGCTCGCCAATGGTGTACTAAAACTTTTGCGTCCAAATCAGTAATCCAACTGTCAATATTTAATGGTTCTTTCCTATCAATATCAATAAATCCATCGCTAGTTTGTGCCCATTTTAATATAACATAAGGTCTTTTTTCGCTGTGGAAAGTAAAAAAACGTTTGTTTAATTCAAGCGATTTTTCTTCTAAAACATTAACTAAAACATCAATTCCAGCTTCCTTTAATTTTTCTATTCCACTACCGTTTACTCTAAAAAATTGATCTTTAGTGCCAATAACCACTTTAGCAATTTTATGTTGTATAATTAAATCAGTACAAGGTGGCGTTTTACCATGATGCGAACAAGGTTCTAAATTAACATAAAGCGTACTACCTTCTAAAAGTAAAGGATCTTCAACACTATTTATAGCATTTACTTCAGCATGTGGACCGCCATAAAACTCATGGAAACCTTGTCCAATAACATTTCCATCTTTAACAATAACGCAACCTACTAAAGGGTTGGGAGAAACTTTTCCAATACCTTTTTTTGCTAGTTGCAAACAGCTATTCATCTGTTTCATATCAATATTCATCATATTCAAATATACTTTTTTTAATAAAATATATGTAATTTCATCTTCACTAAAATTAACAATAAAAGCATGGCAAAAAAATCAATTCTCAATAAAAAATCAATTCAGTTTTTAGAAAAGTATATTAACAACGCTGCACCAACAGGTTTTGAGAGCGAAGGACAAAAACTTTGGTTAGCATATATTAAGCCTTATGTGGATGATTATTTTGTAGATAATTATGGCTCGGTTGCTGCTATTGTTAATCCAGAAGCTAAATATAAAGTAGTGATAGAAGCACATGCAGATGAAATTTCTTGGTTTGTGCATTATATTTCTGATACAGGGTTTATTTATTTAAGAAGAAATGGTGGCTCTGATCATCAAATTGCACCATCTAAAAGAGTAAATATCCATACCGATAAAGGAATTGTAAAAGCTGTTTTTGGTTGGCCAGCAATACATACTCGTAAAGGAGCAAAAGAAGAAACACCCAAACTAGATAATATATTTTTAGATTGTGGATGTGTAACTAAAGAGGAAGTAGAAGCATTAGGAATTCATGTAGGTTGTGTAATTACTTATGAGGATGAGTTTATGGTGTTAAACGATAAATATTATGTTGGTAGAGCTTTAGATAACAGAATAGGTGGTTTTATGATTGCTGAGGTAGCTCGTTTATTAAAAGAGAACAACATAAAATTACCTTTTGGCTTATACATTACTAACTCTGTACAAGAAGAGGTGGGTTTAAGAGGTGCAGAAATGATGGTTCAAAATATAAAACCTGATGTTGCAATTGTTACAGATGTTTGTCATGATACCCAAACTCCAATGATTAATAAAATTGTGCAAGGAGATAACCATGCTGGTAAAGGCCCAGTTTTAACGTATGGCCCAGCGGTTCAAAATAATGTGTTAAAGCTAATTGTTGAAGCGGCAGATAAAAATAAAATTCCTTTTCAGAGAGCCGCAGCAAGTGGCGGAACAGGAACAGATACCGATGCTTTTGCTTATGCAACAGGTGGTGTACCTTCTGCATTAATTTCATTACCTTTAAGATACATGCATACTACAGTAGAAATGGTACACAAAGAAGATGTAGAAAATGTGATTAAATTGATTTACGAATCACTTCAAAAGATTAAAAATAACCATGACTTTAGGTATTTGAAATAAATGAAATAAGATTTAAAGTATTATATTAATAAAAAAACAAAAAATGATAAAAAAAAATACATTGCTATTAACAGTTGTTTTCTTTACAACTATTATAATGAATGCACAAAAAAAGGTAGATCCTAAACACACTAATTATTACAAGATTCCTAATGAAATTTCTTCTCCTGAATATTCTTTAAAGTTTTCGGGAGCTGTTGCTCGAACAGAGTTTTGCAAATTTGCACTACATCTTCAAAATAAAACCAAAGATTTTTTAATTTTTAAAGGAGAAGAATCAATCTTTAATTTTGATTTTGGTAAGTTTTCAGAAAAAAAGAAAGCAATAATTGTTAGACCAAATGGAAAAAAGAAAAAAGTACTAGAGGTAAATGGAGGTAACCAATTTCATGTAAACCAATTTAATGTAGATGTTGATGGGATTTATAAAGTACCAGTTGATGGAAAGATTAACGAAATGGACGATTTTCAAGTTCCTGCAAGTGCTAACTCGGTATCTTCAGATGTATTTGATGTAAAATTAAATCCTAAAAAAACATCTTTAAAAACACAAGGTTCTGTTTTACAATTTGAATGTACTTATAATGGCAATGAAATAGGAATACTTGATCCCTCTAAAATTGTTATTAAAGTGGAAGGAACGGAAAAAGAATATGCTAATGACAATGCTAAATCAGAAGCTAGGTTAATGAAAAATGGTGATAGAATTAAGTTTAAAACAAGTTTTCATATACCAGGAAGAATTGCTGATATGCAATTTGCAAATATGCTTATTAGTTGGAAAGATGCTTTTATTGAAACTAAAGCTATTAAATTATCTGGAGCTAATGTTATTTTTGAATTAGATAGAGGGTTGACAAACGGAAAAAACTAGAATAAAAAAGAGGCTTTTAAAGCTTCTTTTTTATTGGATAACTATTTTTTGAGAACTGATTCCTTTTTCAGACTCAAGCTTAATAAAGTAAATTCCTTTTGGATACTTAGCAACATCTAATTGAAAACTAGTAGTATTTGTTGTGGTTTTAAAAACAGACTTTCCGACAACATTAATTAATTTAATAGTCTTATTTTTTGTGGTTTTAAAAATAAGGTTAACCAATTCTGATGTTGGATTGGGGTAAAGTTGGAAATCGAGAGGTTGAATAGCTTCGGAAATTAAAGTTGAATGTTGCAGCTCTAATTTGAAAGTTTTATTGCTCACTTTTTGGTTACGCCACATTCCTCCTGCAATATAATTTATTGGCTGAAAAGGAAAAGCCACACCTCTTATATCCATTGGTAATATGACATCATTAAAAGGAGTACTATTTAATGTAACTATATTTTCGGTTTCTCCATAACCTAAAGGTAAAGATGACGATACATCAAAACCAATACTAAATTCTTTAGGTTCTACTCCTCCAGAGCCATTATAAGCAATTCCATTGTAATTATAGGTAATATCAGAACCACCAATAAAAAGAGGAAGGTTGCTCCATGAATCATATATTGTAGCTGCTCGATAGGAAACATAATTAGTGAACATAAAAGAACTCCAAGTAATTTGTGTCGGGTCATTTGGATTAATTTGCCCAGCAATTAATCTAGATTGTCCAGGGAAGTTTGTGGCCATACTTGCTCCTCCATGATAATAAATAGTATTGTCAATTATTATTCCTGTAGCACCAAAAGCTTTATAAGTGTTGTTGTTTGGAACAGGAGTTCCTGTTAACCAATTATCATTGGCAGGATCATAAATTTGAACATTTGGGATGTTTCCTGTATTGCTCCATCCCGTTATCACATAAATTAAACTATCGTTATAAACAGCCTGAACATGATCATCCGTTGCAACAGGAATATTGGCTCCATCACTTAAATAAGTATTTGTTCTTGGGTCAAAACGGTTAACAATATTAGAAGAAACTTCATTCCCATTAGAAAGGACTTGGTAACCACCAATTATATAAATAATACTATCTACATAGCTAGCTCCTGCAGCAATAACAGCATTGACATTCGGTAAATCAGGTATGGTATCCCAAACATCAGTTAAAGTATTGTAACGAAAGCTCTTATTTGTAATTCCAGACCAAATTTTTGTACTATCAATTCCTCCAAAAGAGTACATATATGGGGTTCCATCTTTCCATCCTTCAGTTACCGCATTATTAGCTATTGGTATTGGCATATTGGCTACTTCGGTAGCGTAAACAGTACCAAAATTTTGAGCGTTAACAAATAGTACACAAAAAAGAAACGGAATTAGGATGAAATTTTTCATAACTTAAGGTTTAATCCTTTAAAGATACTATATAACCTCCATGTTTACGAATATTCATTACAATACCGTTTTCAAACAATAAATATTGACCTTTTATTCCTTTAAGTACTCCTGTAAAATCAGGTACTTTATCAAAACCAATACTTTTTACTTTTACAGGGTAATCTGTAACCGGAAAGTTAATGCTAATAATCTCATCTGTTTTAGAAATATATTGGTGATATTCTTCAGCCAAAAGTGCTTTGGTTTCGTTTTTCTTTTCAATCAAATCAATATCTGGGTAAACGTTCATTAACATTTTTCGCCAATTGGTTTTATCTGCCATATAGTCTTTTAAACTAACCTCTATCATACCTGCAAGGTAACGATTGGGTGTTTCAGCTAACTTAATTGCTTTAACTGCACCTTGGTCTATCCAGCGTGTTGGAACTTGCGTATCGCGTGTAACTCCAACTTTCATCCCACTTGTTAACGATAAATAAACCACGTGAGGTTTTAGTTGAACCGATTTTTCATATTCTAAATCTCTATCCTCAATATCTAAATGGGCTCTAGATAATTCAGGCTTAATTATCCAATCTGCAGCTTCAGGAGCATCCCTAAAACAAGGATAACAAAAACCCTGATTAAATGATTTTACTGTTTCTCTACCACATTTTAAGCACTCAATTTTGTTCTGATAGCTTAATGTAATTTCTTTACCGATAAATTGGTTCATATTTACCAAATCATCACCAATAGGGAGTTCATAAGTTACTTCTTCGCCTAATTTAGCATGCATTTTTCTAAGCTGACCAGTGTAAATCATAATTTAATTTTTAAGGTTAAAAATGTATTTAACCGCAAAGAATATAAAGTTTTACGCAAAGAACGCAAAAACTTTTTCATTCTTAAGAATTAAAGAAGCCAAACTTCTTTTCTTAGCAGTTTCTTCCAACTCTTTGCGGTTAATTTATCAGTTAAAACGTTTAAATTTGAACTTTCAACTTTAGTAAATGGAAATTGTAAACTCAGTTTTTTCTTGGATTATTAAAAAAAGAATTCATCAAATGGAATTGTTTATGAAGCATCCTATTGATGTTCAGAACGAAGTTTTATTGGGTTTAATTGAAAAATCAAAAAATACAGAGTGGGGTAAAACTTATGGCTATAAATCGATTAATAATTATCAAGATTTTATAAATAGAGTTCCCTTACAAGATTATGAAAGTCTTAAAGATCAAATCATTAGAATTAAACATGGCGAACAAAATGTATTATGGCCAACCGATATTAAATGGTTTGCAAAATCATCAGGAACGAGTACTGGTAAAAGTAAATTTATACCTGTAAGTAAGGAGTCATTAATTGATTGTCATTATAAAGGCGGAAAAGATTTGTTGTCTATTTATCATAACAATCATCCAAAATCAAAATTAATTTTAGGAAAAGTTTTAGTAGTAGGAGGGAGTAGTGCTATTAATTCTTTTAGTGATAAATCGTATTATGGAGATTTATCGGCTATTATTATGAAAAATTTTCCGATGTGGGTGGAGCAACGTAGAGTGCCAAAAATGTCTATTGCAATAATGGATAATTGGGAACAGAAAATTGAAAAAATGGCACTTTCTACTACTAAAGAAAATGTTTCTAACATTTCTGGAGTGCCATCTTGGACTTTAGTATTATTAAAAAGAATTTTAGAATTAAACAAAACGAGCAACATTTTAGATATTTGGCCTAACCTTGAATTATTTATGCATGGAGGTGTTAATTTTTCTCCATATAAAGAACAGTTTAAAAAGTTAGCTCCAGGAAATCAGCTGAATTATTACGAAAATTATAATGCTACCGAAGGTTTTTTTGGTTTACAAGATCAAAGTAAGGTAGAAGAAATGCTATTGATGCTCGATTATGGTATTTTTTACGAATTTATTGAACAATCAGAAATGAATAAAGAAAACCCTAAGACAGTAAGTCTAGAAAATGTAGCACTTAATAAAAATTATGCTGTTGTAATTACCACCAACGCAGGTTTGTGGCGCTATATAATTGGAGATACTGTAAGATTTACCTCTTTAAGTCCTTTTAGAATAAAAGTTACGGGCAGAATAAATCAATTTATTAATGCTTTTGGCGAAGAATTAATTATTGATAATGCAGAAAAAGCCTTATCAGCAGCTTGTATTAAAACAAATTCGATAATTAAAGAATATACTGCAGCACCTCAATTTTTTATAGGAAACTCAACAGGAAGGCACCAGTGGTTAATTGAGTTTGAGCAATCTCCCAAAAATATTGAGTACTTTGCTAAAGTATTAGATAAAGAATTAAAAGAGCTAAATTCTGATTACGAAGCCAAACGATTTAACAATATGGTTTTAGAGCATCCAAAAATTAATAAGCTAGCAAAAGGTACGTTTTATTTATGGATGAAAAAGAATAATAAATTAGGAGGGCAACATAAAATACCTCGTTTATCTAATGATAACAAATATGTAAACCAATTATTTAAAATGGCCTAATTTTAGCAATTAAACACAGATGAGAAAAATATTATTACTACTTACTATTTGTTTAAGCCATAATATTTGGGCTCAAGTAAAACCTATTAAGTTTATGGGAGATATGCTTGTAACCGATCAGTTGGGCTATTATTATGAAATAAAAGAAACAAGTATTAAAAAATATACTCAAAAAGGAGTGTTAGATTGCTCTTACAGTAACAATGTATTAGGTGTTATTGCTAATGTAGATGTTAGTAATCCACAAAAAATATTAGTTTATTTTAGAGATTTTACCAAAATATTAATTTTAGATAATACCTTATCTCCAACAAGTGATGTAATTGATTTAACAGATTTAGAATTAGATGAAACTACCTTAGTTTGCAGATCTTACAATGACGGAACTTGGTATTATGATCCTGTTCGGTTTGAATTAATAAGAAAAAATCAAGAATTAATTACAACGAACACTTCTGGCAATTTAGCCAATCTTTTAAATAAAAATATTCAAGCTAATTATTTGGTTGAATATAACAATAGAGTGTATTTAAATGATAAAGCTTTAGGAATTTTAGTTTTTGATAATTACGGTATTTACATAAAAACTATCCCACTTTTTAACCTTAGTATTTTTCAAGTTAAAGAAAAACAGTTAATTTATTGTAATGAGGATGGGCTAGTAGAAACGTATGATTTTTTTACTTTACAAGTAAAACCATATAAAGCATTAAATTACATTGGTATTAAACAAGTTAGGGTAGAAAATAATTCAATTTTTATGGTAAATAATAAAGGTCAGTTATTTATTGATAAAATTAAATAGGAAGAGTTAAACTTCATATTTTTTTGTACTTTTAAGTTCTTTAAAAATAGAAATATGTTAATCGCTGTAGCAGGAAATATAGGGTCTGGAAAGACAACTTTAGCAACTTTATTATCAAAGCATTACAACTGGGATGCTCATTTTGAAGATGTGGATGATAATCCTTATCTGAATGATTTTTATAATGATATGCAACGTTGGTCTTTTAATTTGCAGGTTTATTATATGACGAGTAGAATTAGCAAAATTCAAGAAGTAAGAGAAAGTAAAAAAAGTGTTATACAAGATAGAACACTTTATGAGGATGCTTATATTTTTGCACCCAATTTACACTCTATGGGTTTAATGACTACAAGAGATTTTGAGACCTATTTTTCTCTTTTTAAATTACAAGAAACCTTTATTAAACCACCAGATGTTTTAATTTATTTAAGAGCTTCTGTTCCTACTTTGGTTAATCAAATACAAAAGCGTGGTAGAGATTATGAAGAAAGTATTCGTATTGATTATTTAAAGCGTTTAAATGAGCGTTATGAGGCTTGGATATCTACCTACGATCAAGGTAAAATAGTTGTTGTTGATGTTGATACCAACAATTTTTCTGAGAATGCTGAAGATTTAGGAAAGATTATTCAAAGTATTGATGCTGAGTTACACGGTTTGTTTGACTCGAAGTAACTTAAGTAAAATATCTATATAAAAAAAGCATCCTTTTTAGGATGCTTTTTTTATGATTTAGAGTATAGCCTCTCCACGGTCTTACTTGCAGATTTAGACGGGAGAGAATACTTTTTAGTTGATTTTGTGTGAGTATTTTGTTTCGACTGGACACCTGCCTTCGCAGGTGAGGAATTACTTGTATTTTTTTTCGCTGTCTTACTTTCTTTTTGAGTAAGACTCTGTGTCTGGATCCCTGCCTTCGCAGGGAAGTATTTGCTGTGTTAGAGTAAGTTGCAGTAATTAAATTTAATGGAGTAGTTTCTTTTCTGCCTGTAAAGAGAAGTTGTTACTTGTTTTGGTTTTTTACTGTGTGTTGATGACGTAGTTTCTCCGCTGTCTTACTTTCCCACGAAGGTGGGAATCCAGACGAGGAAAAATGTTTTTTTTTGAATAAGTTACTGTATCTAGACATCTGCTGGAGTTTATCCTGAGGA
>JBMYXB010000089.1:0-9743 GCA_049608005.1 Vicingaceae bacterium | reverse complement strand
AACCAAAGCACTACAAATGGGAGCCAATATTATTCAGTACGCTTTTAGTGAGTAATTACTTTTATTCAGATCTTTAAATTGGAAATTCAAGAAAAATTGAAACCTTTTTAGAGAAGCCAATTGCCTCCTTATAATCATTAAATTTTTGTAAAGAAATATTATTCTTACCAATTAATTGCAAGTGAAATTCTTCAACTCTTCCATGTGAATACATTTCTCCCCACCTCTTAGAAGTAGAGTTAGTATTTCTTTCAATCACTATCCTATATCCTTCTTTTTTTTGCCAAAATCCAAACCTTACTCCACATATCGTTAAGTAAACTCTAAATTCTTCTTTTTTACTATCTAATTCAATCCCTCTACTAATTGTAAATAATATTAAACCAAAAAAGAATGCATAAAGAAAAACCATATAATTATGAGATGACATAAATGCTTGATATACAAATATGAAAAAAGAAAAAAACATAATTATCCCTCCTGTGATTTTAAAAGGGCTTAAAAAATGTGGTATTTTAATTCTAGGTTTCATTCAACTAAAATACAAAAAAGCCTCTCCAGAATAAACTGAAGAGGTATATATTTAACCTTTTAGGGTTTATTTTTTAGAAAACTTTACATGCTCTTTTTTACCGTTATGCTCTAAAGAAACAAAATATAATCCTTGAGCATATTCTGCCATATTAATTTCAACAGCATTCATCCCCTCTGATAACATTTTATCTTGTTGTAAAATTAATTCTCCTTGTGTATTATAAATATTCAACTTAACGAATGAGTTATCTAATTTAGATCTCATTGAAATTGTCATTTCTGAACTTACTGGATTTGGGTAAACTTTTAAATCTGTAACGTTAGAAATGTTTACAGCAACCAAATCAAAATACTCAAACTTTCCATTAAAATCTGTTTGCTTTAATCGATAATAACTCAAACCTTCATAAGGTTTTTCATCTACAGTTATATAGTTATTAATATCAGAAGAGTTTCCTACAGCACTAACTTTAGCAACCTCTTCAAAATCTCTTCCGTTTGAAGAACGCTCTATAGTAAAGTAATCATTATTAATTTCAGTAGCTGTTCTCCAATTTAGTATAACTGCATATTTACCGTTTTTTTCTTTTGGTGAAGCACTAAATGTAATTAACTCAACAGGTAAAACTGTAGGGCTAGTTGAACCAACAGTTATATTATTGGCATTAACTGCTCCTCCACCTCCACCTCCAACACCATCATCAGTAGCACTTATAGAATTTTGTAAACCAGTATTTACATTACAAGTAGCATCTACATCTGCAGTATAACAAAATGTATATAGATTACAATTATACCCTGGACCTGCACCATCTCCCCAAGTTGGGTTTGATGAATGTGCGAAATTCCAATTTAAAACATTTGGGGATCCACCCCCTATTGTTGCTGTCCAATCACCAAGTGCATTATAAAATCCATTATTATTTCCATTAGGGGTTAAGCTATTTACATTAATCCAACACGCACCTAATGTAACATCAAAATCTTTTAACCATTCCCAACCAAGTGGATTTTCAATATAAATATTTTCACAAATTGTATATGGACCGGCTGCTGCAAGTGTGGCAGCATTTGCAGTTGCAGGTGGCTCAGCTCCATCCCAAGTGGCATAATACCCTTGATTAGCAGCTGCAGTACCTGGAATTGGAGTACAATTACTATTATCGTCCAATTCTATTCCTGTAGCAAAACAAGTTGCCTGTATATCATACGTATCAATAGCATCATCAACACCATCACCTTGAGAATCTACAACAAAATAATAATCTGTAACACCTGCACCTACAGTAAATTCAATAAATGAATTTCCAGTACCAAAATTACCTGTAGCAATAGTCATCTGACTAGAACCTACACAAGCATCTGGTGCACATGAATTACCTAAAGATAGAACCTCTAAATAAGTTGCATCAGCATCAGCAACATTTGTAAATTCCAATCTTATAGTACCTCCATTAACAGCATCTGGCCACTGAATCACATAAAAGTGATCTGATCCAGGATAATTGTTTGCACCAAGCAAAGTAGAACAAGCCCAATCATCCTCAACATCTGTCAAACCTATAGTAGTCTCTCCAGCCAAAACTGGATCACCACAAGCAATTCTTGTTGGATTAGCACAGTTATCTCCTGCTCCACCACCAGGTAAAGTATAGGTAACATTTACTTGACCTCTAGCACCATTTCCCCCAGATCGATTAGTACCTTCTCCTGCTCCAGCACCACCACCACCAATAACTAACCCATTAGCACCATTTCCAGTTCCTCCAGCACCTCCATTTCCACCACCAGTAGCTCCACCAGTACCAGCCACTACTGAATATGTTGTTGTTGCACCTCCACCGCCATTAGCAGTTGATCCAGCTCCTCCTCCTCCAGCTCCTCCTCTTCCGTTATTATGATTTCTTCCTCTTCTTCCATTTCCTCCAGTAAATGTATTTGTTCCAATACCTGCAGCAGCTCCAGCTCCACCTAAACCTCCAGAAGCAGTTCTTCTTAAACCTCCACTACCTCCATTAGCCTGAATTGTACCTGGTGCATTAAACCAAGATTGACCACCAGCTGCACCATCATTTTGACCAACTCCTCCAGCTCCTCCAGCTCCAACCATTAAATTATATACATTACCCGGTGTAACTGGCCCAGTAGATTGACTGGCACCACCACCACCACCACCACCACCGCCATCGGAAGTTGCATTACATCCGCCACCACCACCACCACCGCCATAAACGGTAACAGTTACAGATGTTACACCAGCTGGACAAGTCCATGTATGTGCTCCAGGGGTTGTAAATGAATCAGTAGTTTGGGTAAACCCAGTTATTGAAAATGTTATAAATAATGGGAGTATAAATTTTGATAGAGGTTTCATATTAATATTTTTTAAGTTTGTAATCATTACGTAGATTAACTGATTAAATAATAAAAATAGAGCGGTTTAGATATGAAAAATCTTCTAGGGTCCTCACTCTTATTGTATCTTAAACGAAAAAAATTAAAAAAAGGTTGCTTAAGTAAAACTACTTAACGATATAATTGATGTATTAATCACAACAAAACCAAGTTTTATCTTGAAAAAACCAATCTACTCAAAATAATTAGTACTCAAAAAAATGTAATTTAATGATGTAATATTTCTCATCAACATTAAAAATTGTCACATAAAAAACCCTCAACACAAAGTGCTGAGGGCATAATTATTTTAACAACCTTAGGCAAAAGCTCAGGTAGTCATTTTATATATTCTGAGCTCCCAATAATACTACAGGATTCTCCATGTACATCTTAAAGTCTTTTAAGAACATAGATCCTGCAACACCATCAACCACTCTATGATCGCAAGATAAAGTTACTTTCATAACATTACCCGGAACAACAGCACCGTTTTTAACTACAGGTATCTGTTTCGTTCCACCAACAGCTAAAATACAAGCGTTTGGCGTATTAATAATTGCAGTAAACTGCTCAATACCAAACATTCCTAAATTAGAAATAGTAAATGTACTTCCTTCCCAATCTTCTGGTTGTAATTTCTTAGCTTTTGCTCTTACTGCGTAATCTTTTACCTCAGCAGAAATTTGACTTAATGTTTTACCATCTGCAAACCTTACAACAGGAACCAATAACCCATCTTCTACAGATACAGCAACACCAACATTTACGTGCTCGTTTCTTCTGATAGTATCTTCTTGCCAAGCAGAGTTAATAACTGGGTGCTTTTTAAGAGCTGCCGCAACAGCTTTAATTACCATATCGTTAAACGATACTTTTACTGGAGCTACTTCATTAATAGACTTTCGTGCTGCAATAGCGTTGTCCATATCAATATCAATAGTTAAATAAAAGTGAGGTGCAGAAAATTTACTTGCTCCTAATGAACGAGCAATTGCTTTACGCATTTGAGAAACTGGTTCCTCTGTATAGCTTTCCACTCCAACAAATGTTTGAACAGCGCCACCTCCATTATAATTTTCTATATCTCTTTTAATAATTCTTCCTCCATCTCCAGAACCACTAACCATAGAAAGGTTAATGTTTTTTTCTGCAGCTAACTTCTTAGCCAATGGTGACGCCATTATTCTTCCATTACTAGAAGTCTGAACTTTAGGTGCAGAAGTTTGTGGTTTTGCAACCTCAACTTTTGCTGGTGCAGCTTTTGGTACAGCAACTGCTTCCTCTTTAACTTCTACAGGTGTACCTTGTGCACTTGCTTTTAATAAAGTATCAATATCTGCACCTTTCTCTCCAATAATTGCTAATACCTCATCAACTGGCGCACTTCCACCTTCTTCTATTCCAATATGTAATAAAATTCCATCTTCAAAAGATTCGAATTCCATTGTTGCTTTATCAGTTTCTATATCAGCTAATAAATCTCCACCAGCTACTTTATCCCCAACTTTTTTATGCCATTTAGCTACCACTCCTTCTGTCATGGTATCGCTTAATTTAGGCATCTTAATTACGTTAGCATTTATCCCTGAAACATCAATTGTTTCGGCAACAACTGGTGCAGCAGCCCTTGCTACAGATTCCTCTTCTTTAGTTTCAATAACAGCTGGTGCATCATCATTCAATAAAGCAGAAAAATCTTCTCCTTTCTCTCCAAATATTGCCAAAACTGTATCCACAGGAGATGTTCCTCCTTCTGGCACTCCAATATGTAATAAAGTTCCATCCACAAAAGATTCGAACTCCATGGTTGCTTTATCTGTTTCAATATCCGCTAACAAATCACCTTCATTAACTTTATCTCCAACTTTTTTATGCCACTTTGCTACCACACCTTCTGTCATGGTATCACTTAATTTGGGCATTCTAACTATTTCAGCCATTTCTTCTTAGTTTATTAATCTTTAATAAATGGATATTCTTCTGCGTAAATGTCTTCATACATTGCTTCAGGTTCCGGAAATGGAGACTCTTCAGCAAATTGAATTGCATCTAAAATTTCTTGTTTTGTATCTTCATGGATTTTATCTAAATCCTTTTGTGATGCATATTTATTGTCCTTAATTACTTTTAAAACTTTAGTAATTGGATCATCATCCATATACTCACCTTCTTCTTCTTTAGTTCTATACTTACGTGGATCAGACATTGAGTGACCTTTGAAACGGTAAGTTTCCATCTCTAATAAGTAAGGTCCTTTTCCATCTCTACAATGTTTTGCGGCCTTAGCTATTGCTTCGTGTACAGCTTCAACATCCATTCCGTCTACTGCCTCACCTGGCATATCATAACTTGCACCAATCTTATATAACTCAGTTACGTTAGAAGTTCTTTCTACAGAAGTTCCCATTGCATACTTGTTGTTCTCAATAATATAAATTACTGGTAATTTCCAAGTCATTGCCATGTTAAATGCTTCGTGTAGTGCTCCCTGACGAATTGCTCCATCTCCCATTGAACACATTGTAACATTATCGTTTCCCTTATATTTGTCAGCAAAAGCTAAACCAGCTCCTAAAGGAATTTGACCACCAACTATACCATGCCCTCCAAAAACTTTTCTACTTACATCAAACATGTGCATAGAACCACCCTTACCTTTCGATAAACCTGTTGTTTTCCCATACAACTCTGCCATCATATATTTTATAGGAGTTCCTTTTCCTATTGGGTGCGCATGACAACGGTATGCCGTAATCATATTATCTTCTGGTTTAGTAGCAGAAACTGCTCCAGCAACAACTGCTTCTTGCCCAATATATAAGTGTAAAAAACCACCAAACTTACGTTGAATGTACAGTTGGCTTAATTTCTCTTCGAACTTACGCATTAAGTACATTGACTTATACCAGTCCAAATATTGCTTCTTAGAAAATTTAGTCTTTTTTGCCATAATTTAAAAATTAACGTACAAATTTAAAATAATAATACATTATACTCATCCTTTCACTTTAAAAACTCTCCATCAAATGCAAAAGGCAGAATATCATTAACACTTTTAAACTTCCAAATTTTAGATTCACCCGACTTCATAATCAATTCAATCGGTTGATTTTGAAGTAGTTCATACTCCATCAATACTTGTCTACATGCTCCACAAGGAGATACTGGAGTAAGGGTAGTTTCTTCTGTAGTAACTACAACTTTAGCTACTTTTTTATTAGGATATTGAGATTTTGCGGCAAAAATAGCTACTCTTTCAGCACATAAACCAGATGGATAAGCTCCATTTTCTTGATTAGTGCCTTTAACTATTGTTCCATCGTCAAGTAAACAAACAGCACTTACCTTAAATTTTGAATAAGGAGCATAAGCATTTTTTAAATTCATATCCGCTGCTTCCAACAAACCAATGTCTTCTGATTCCATACCGTTCACAGAATCATACTCAACGTATTCAATATTCAATGACTTTTTATTCATTTAACTTTAATTTAATAGTTAATTAATATTATTTTTAAACCTCTTAAAGATTAAGGAAGTCAAACATAACAAAATAAACCATGATAAAATACTTTTTTATACTGAGCGCACTTACATTAACACTTGGCTCATGTTCAAAACCCGAAGGCGAAGGAGGAAGATCTTCCATTTCTGGAACTATAGAAGGTACTGAAATAACTGCTGCAAGAGCCGAAATAACAGAAATAACTACAGTACCAGGTCACGAAATAAAATCGCAGGATTTTATTTTACTGAACACTCCTACTTCTTCTGCTAATTATGCTATTTGGTTTTTAGATATTAATGACATTAAAGGTGCACCTATCATTTCTGGCAGAACGCTTATTAAGGTTGATTATAGTAGCAGTTCTAGTAGTAATGTTGATATGGCTGTTGCTTTAGAAACAACACTTAAGAGTATTTCTGGCACACCATTTACAGTTAGTAGAACTAACGATTTATTAACAATAACCAATAACACTTCAGGCTATGTTACTGATGCTGATAATGCAACAAGTAAACTTATTGTTGATGTAAAAACTCAAGGTAGAAATCAAACTACAATACAAGAAGGACCTTTTGCTGACGAAGACGTTTACATTATTTATGGTGATGAGGACGATATTTTTGATGACAATGTAAAAACTAATTTTGATGGAACTTTTGAATTTAACAACTTAAGAAAAGGGAAATACAAAGTGTTTGCATATAGCAAAGATGAAGCTAACACAACCGAACCGCTAACGGCCATTTTTGAAGAAATTGAAATAGGTGGTAATGAAGATGCAGATGTAGGAACCATTACAATTTCTAAAAAGTGATTCCAACTTTAAATAACGCAATAAACGAACTTAGTCCGCTAACATTAAAAGAGTTAGACAGGGTTAAATTACAAAACAGAACAGACACTAAGTTTGTTTTTAATGCAAGTTTATTGCCTATTATTTTGCATGAAATTGCAGATTATTATTCCATTTTAGAAATTGATGGCAAGAGAACCAATAGCTATCAAACATTATATTATGATACCGATGACTTTAAAAGCTACATTCAACATCACAACGGAAAAGCTAACCGTATAAAAGTTCGTTTTAGAAAATATATTGAGTCTGATTTAAACTTTTTAGAAGTAAAGTTTAAAAACAACAAAGGGCGAACTATAAAAGCTAGAACAAAAACCAATGAGATTGAAACGAGTTTAACAGATTTTACAAAACAATTTATAGCAGATAATTCTTATTCATTTTATGAAAACAAAGAAGTTGGCCCTGTTTTATGGAACAATTTTACACGTTTAACTTTAGCACATAAAACTAAAAACGAACGCCTTACAATTGACTTAAATCTGAAATTTGAATCTTTTTCTAAAAAAGACAAAACAACTATTGAACACATTACTATTGCTGAAGTTAAACAAGAAAAAGCCAGTAGCAACTCAGATTTTATTAAAGCAATTAGAAAACACCATATAAGAAGTAGCAGCATGAGTAAATATTGTGTAGGAACAGCGCTTCTTAATAAAAACCTCAAACAAAACAACTTTAAAGAACGAATCTTAAAAATTAATAAGCTGAAACAATGTTAGACGAAT
Source organism: Vicingaceae bacterium (assembly GCA_049608005.1). Taxonomy (GTDB): domain Bacteria; phylum Bacteroidota; class Bacteroidia; order Flavobacteriales_E; family Vicingaceae. Next base: position 1,720 of record JBMYXB010000089.1, on the reverse strand, counting down.
TATTACTTAAAGTCCCTATTCTGGACTCGAAATGGATAGACTATAAAGATTTCTTAGAAATGTTAATGCGCTTTTTAATTAACTTTTCTATGGCTTTTATTTTAATAAGAGTTATCTACTACCCAATTCATAAAAGGAAAGACTACCTATTTACCTACTTTTTGTTTAACATTTTAATCTTTTTTGTTTGTATTTTGTTAAACGGAGTAAAACTTAAGCTAGGATTTGCTTTCGGGTTGTTTGCTATCTTTGGTATTTTAAGGTATAGGACAGAACAACTTCCTATAAAAGAAATGACTTACCTATTCATGATTATTGCTATTGCCATAGTAAATTCATTGTCTGACAAGAAGGTAAGTTTAGCCGAATTAATGTTGGTAAACGGTACAATTGTAGCTGCAACTTATTTTTTAGAAAAGGTTTTCTTATTAAAACACGAATCAAGAAAATCTATCCTTTATGAAAAAATTGAGAACGTTAAACCTGAAAACCACCAACTGTTAATTAATGACTTAAAAGAAAGAACTGGTTTAGACATTCATAGAGTACAAATAGGACGTATTGACTTTTTAAAAGATACAGTTAAGATAATTGTTTATTACCATGAGCAAGATCCTAATCTCAGCTTAAATGAAACTGAAATTTACGTGAGTAATAGAAATGAATAAATTTCTCTTTATCATATTATTTACGATCCCTTATTTTGGTTATTCACAGGTTGTGAGTGATGCCAAGCTATGGACAGGCGTATCCATTTCTAAAAGAGTAAATGATTTTGAATTTTCATTTTCTGAGGATATAAGGTTTGATGAAAATATGACTCACATTGACAAAGTATTTTCTGAATTTGGAGCGGAATACAAAATTGTTAAAGGAATTTATTCTGGTGTAAACTATCGTTTTAGTAGAGATAACGAATACAGCGAAAAAACTTATAACATGAGGCATCGTTTTGATGTTTTCTTAAATTTCAAATACAAATACGAGAATTTCAGGTTTTCTTACCGTACCAAATTACAATCCAAAAGTTCAACTCCAGAAGAAAACAGACCAACATTTAGTCGTAATAAATTTGCTGTAAAATATAAGTTAGAAAATGACTTTACCCCTTTCGTTTCTTACGAATTCTACTATCAATTTAACGAAGAAAAAATAATTAACAGAACTCGTTTCTCAATGGGAAGTATATATAAAATCAATAAGAAAAGTGCGTTAAAATTCTTTTACATTTTTGAAAACAGATTTAATGTAAAAACGCTAAAACACAATCATATTTACGGCATAAGCTACAGTTTTGAATTGTAAAAAACTTTTCAGCAAATATGCTATAAGCAAGTGTGTTTAGGTATATTTGTTCTCAAATTAATTATCAGCATGTTTAAATTCCTATTTAGTAAAAGTTTCTTAATAAACTTAACTGCAGCACTCTTGTTTGCTGCACTTGTTGTTTGGGGAATTTTTAAATTTATAGATAATTACACCTTACATGGTGAAACCATTAGTGTACCAGCATTAGAAGGATTGACTATTGAAGATGTTAACGAAATTCTTACCGAAAAAGAGTTAAGATATAGCATATTAGATTCTATCTATATTGAAGACGCAATTGGCGGAACAGTATTAGAACAAAACCCTGCAGAAAATGACTTAGTAAAAAAGAACAGGACAATTTATGTTACTGTAGCCAAAGTTGTACCTCCAAGAGTTTCTATGCCTGATG